>DASTYK010000115.1 GCA_035764935.1 Longimicrobiales bacterium
CTCTTCCTTGCCGGCGCACCGCCGGAATTTCTCCGCGACCGCAGTGCCCGCGACATTGCCGAGCTCGTGGCAGGATCGTTCCGCCACCTGCAGCGCTCGCGGCCGGACCGCGTGGACGTGGAGATCGAGGAGGCCGCGGACTACGCCGCCGGCGCCACGGTGATCCGCACGGGTGTGCGCGAGCGGCCGTTCGTCGTGGCCACGGTGCGCGAGTACCTGTACGCGAACGGGCTGGCGTTCGAGCGCTTCCTGCACCCGGTGCTGCGGGTGGACCGTGACGGCAACGGCAACGTCACCGGGATCGGTCCGGCCACGGAGGGCGGACCGCTCGAGTCGCTGATCTACGGCGAGGTCGTGCGTGTCGACGGCGAACTCAGCATCGACGAGATGCGCACCGCCATCGGGAGCAGCCTGCAGGATGCGGTCGCGGTCACGGACGATTTCGCGCCGATGCTGGCCACGCTGGACGAGGTCGTCGCATCGCTGGACGGCGTCGCGCAGCGCATGCCGGACCGCACGCTGGAGGTCGCGGAAGTCGGCGCGTTCCTGCACTGGCTGCGCGACAACTTCGTGTTCCTGGGCTACGACGCCTGGGGCCGGGTCGACCAGCCGGATGGCGCCCTCGGGAACGTCGACGGCGGCCGCGGCATCGGGCTGCTCCGCGACGACGTGCAGGCGCGTCGCGTGACGCCGATCCTGCCCGCGCGCGCCGCGCACGAGCGCTACCTGAGCAAGCTGAACGGCTCCGCGTCGGGCAGTTCACCGGCGAGGCGGTCGCGCAACGACCTCGCCCCTGCCGCACAGTCCGCACCGGCACAGTCCGCATCGGCGCAGTCCGCACCGGCACAGTCCGCACCGGCACAGTCCGCACCGGCACAGTCCGCATCGGCACAGTCCGCACCGGCACAGTCCGCATCGGCACAGCCCGCACCGGCGCAGTCCGCACCGCAGTCCCCACCGTCGCAGCCCGCCAGGCGCTGGCCGCCGCGCCTGCTCGTGATCACGCAGACGTCGGTGGAAGCGACGGTGCATCGTCGCACGCGCATGCACGCGATCTCGATCCGCGGCATCGAGGGCGACGAGATCGTCGGTGAGCGTCGCTTCCTGGGACTGTTCCGCTCGCGTGCGTACGCGGAGGAAGCGCAGCAGATCCCGATCCTGCGTCACAAGCTGCGGCTGCTGATCGAGCAGCAGGGCTGGCTGCCCGGCTCGCACGACCAGCGCGAGGCGGTGAAGATCTTCAACTCGATGCCGAAGGAGGAGCTGTTCTCGGCATCGGCGGTGGAGATTGCGGAAGAGATCAAGGCGATCCTCGCGCAGTACTACGCGCAGGAGGTCAAGGTCGCGCTGCGGCCAGACGCGGCAGGGGACGCGGTGTCCGTCATGATCATCATGCCCGCCGACCGCTACAGCGGCCGCGTGCGACGCGCGCTGCAGTCGGCGCTCGTGCGCGAGCTGGACGGCACGCTGCTGAACTACAACCTGGTGATGGGCGGCGGGGCGCAGGCGCGGCTGCACTTCCAGATCGCGGCGCCGGAGGAGCGGGTCGCCGCGGTGACCGCGTCGCAGCTCGATGTGCTGGTCCACGAGGTCGTGCAGACGTGGACGGAGCTGCTGCAGCGCCACCTCGCGCGTACGCACTCGACCGAGGAGGCGCAGCGCAAGGCGCTGCGCTGGGGCGCGGCCTTCAATGCGGAGTACCAGGCGTCCAGTGGACCCGAGGAGGCTGCGGCGGACCTGGGCGTGATCGAGGCGATGGAAGCGCGGGACCGTCGCCTGGACGTGCGGCTGTCGAACCGGCCGCTGATGGGCGAAGGCGAGACGGAGGGGTTCACGTGGCTGAACGTCTACGTGCGCGGCGACGGCCTCGTGCTCTCCGAGTTCATGCCGATCCTCGAGCATCTCGGTCTGCGCGTGCTTTCCATGCGCCCGTACGACGCGACGGACGAGCAGGGCGGCGCGCACATCTACACGTTCAGCGTGCAGGACCGGGAACAGCGTCGCCTGGACCTCGGCGCGCGTGCCGCACTCCTCAATGATGCGATCCTGGCCGTGGCTGCGGGCGATGCGGCGAGTGATGCACTGAACGCGCTCGTGCTCACGGCAGGGGTGCGCTGGCGGCAGGTGGACGTGCTGCGCGTGTACAGCGAGTACGCGTTCCAGTGCCAGATCGTGCCCGCTCGCCAGGCGCTGCCGCGCGTGCTGAACGCGTACCCGGAGTCCGCACGCCTGCTGGTCGAGCTGTTCCGCCAGAAGTTCGACCCCGCGGCTGCGACCAGCGTCGACGAGCGCACGAAGCGCATCGAGGAGGCACGCGAGCGCGTGCTCGCGTCGCTGGAAAGCGTGACGTCGCTCAACGACGACCGCGCACTGCGTCGCATGCTCACGCTGATCGATGCGACGGTCCGCACGAATTACTACGTGCACGGCGGTGACGTCCCGACGAAGCGCTCCGGCGGCGTGCCGTACATCTCGATCAAGATCCTGTCCGAGCTGCTGCAATCGCTGGTGCCGACGCGCCTGCGCGCGGAGGTGTGGGTGCAGTCGCCGAAGATGGCGGGCACGCACCTGCGCGCGGCCAAGGTCGCGCGTGGCGGACTGCGTCACAGCGATCGTCCCGACGACGTGCGCACCGAGGTCATGGGCCTCGTGCGCACGCAGGCGGTCAAGAACGCGGTGATCGTGCCCGCGGGCTCCAAGGGCGGCTTCGTCACGCCGAACCTTTCCGCGGAAACGAAGGACGTCGCGGCCGAGGTGCAGGAGCAGTACCGCACGTTCATCCGTGGCCTGCTCGACGTCACCGACAACCTGGTCGACAGCGCGGTCGTGCGCGCGCCGGGACTGGTCGTGCACGACGAGAACGATCCGTACCTCGTCGTCGCGGCGGACAAGGGCACCGCGAAGTTCTCCGACATCGCCAATGCGGTCGCCGCCGAGTACGACTTCTGGCTGGACGACGCGTTCGCGTCCGGCGGCTCCAACGGCTACAGCCACAAGGACGTCGGCATCACCGCGCGCGGCGCGTGGGAGTGTGTGCGTCGACACTTCCGCGAGATGGGCCGCGACACGCAGACCGAGCCGCTGACCGCGGTCGGCATCGGCGACATGAGCGGCGACGTCTTCGGCAACGGCATGCTGCGCTCGCGCCAGATCAGGCTGCTCGCGGCGTTCGATCACCGGCACATCTTCGTCGACCCGGATCCCGATCCGGAGGCGTCGTACGTCGAGCGCGAGCGGCTGTACAATCTGGGCCGCTCCAGCTGGGACGACTACGATCGCAATGTGCTGAGCGAGGGCGGCTTCGTCGTGTCGCGCGGGCAGAAACAGATCACGCTCACGCCGCAGGCGCGCACCGCGCTCGGCCTGCCCGATGACACCGACGTGCTCGACGGCGAGTCGCTGATACGCGCGATCCTGTCCGCGCCGGTCGACCTGCTCTGGAACGGCGGCATCGGCACGTACGTGAAGGCGCCGGAAGAGCGGCACGCGGATGTCGGTGACACGGCGAACGACGCCGTGCGCATCGACGCGACCGACCTGCGCTGCAAGGTGCTGGGCGAAGGCGGCAACCTGGGGCTGACGCAGCGGGCGCGCATCCGCTACGCGCTCGAAGGCGGTCGCTGCAACACGGACGCGATCGACAACTCGGGCGGTGTCGAGATGTCGGACCGCGAGGTCAACCTCAAGATCCTGCTGAACGCCGCAGTCGCGGAAGGCCGCATCGATCGCGACGGCCGCAACGCACTGCTGCACGAGCTGACCGACGCGGTGACGGAGAAGGTCCTGAACGACAACCGCTCGCAGAGTCTCGCGATCTCGCTGGACCTGCTGCGCGCTGGCGAAGGTTTCCAGGATTTCCAGGGCTTCATGACGTCCATGGAGCAGCGCGGCGTCTTCGACCGCGCGGCGGAAGCGCTGCCGACACTGGAAACGCTGGTCGAGCGGCAGGCGCGCGGACAGTCGCTCGCGCGTCCCGAGCTGTCCGTGCTGCTCGCGTACTCCAAGCTGTCGCTCAAGCAGGCGCTGCTCGACAGCAGTGCGCTGGATGATCCCGCGATGGCGCGCTACGTCGCGGAGTACTTCCCGCCGCATGCGGTCGAGGCGGCTGGCGACGGTCCCATGGCGAGTCACCGGCTGCGCCGCGAGATCATCGCGACGCTGCTGTGCAACGACATGGTCGACCTCATGGGCTCCGCGTTCGTGCACCGCGTCGCGCGCGACACCGGTCATGCGGAAAGCGACGTCGCCCGCGCCTGGTTCGCGGCGGCAAGCCTGGCCGGCGCGGACGAGCTGCGGCGCAGGCTCGCGGCGCTCGAGGGTGACGTGCAGAGCGGCGTCGTATACCGCTGGCTGCTCGGCCTGTCCCGCGTGCTCGAGCGCACCACGCGCTGGATCCTCACCAACGTCCCGGTCGGCACACCGATCGCCGAGGTGGTGGACCGCTACCTGGACGGGGTGACGACGCTGCGGCGCGATTTCCGATCGGTCGTCGTCGGCCACGAGCGCGACGTGTTCGAGCGGCTGACGCGCGAGGCGGGCGACCTGACACGCAGCGAGGACGTCGCCGCGTCGCTCATCACGCTGCGCTTTCTCGACCAGCTGCTCGGCATCGTCGAAGTCGCGCACGAGACGGGCGCCGATCCGCTGCGGACAGGGCGCGCGTTCTACCTGCTGTCCGACACGCTGGAGCTCGGCTGGCTGCGCGACGCGATCCGCGACGCCGCCGGCAACGACGGCTGGGAGCAGCGTGCGGCGCATCTTCTCGACGACGACGTCCGCGGCGTGCATCGTCGCCTGACGGCGAGCGCCATCGGCAGCGCGGGCGCGAACGGCGACGTCGCATCCGTGGTCAACGACCTGATCGCGAAGAACGCGCGCGAGCTGGCAGGCTACCGTGCGATCAGTGCGGAATTGAAGGGCGAGGAGCGGCCGACGCTGGCGGCGCTGATCACGGCGGTCAGGGAGATGGAGGGAGTCGGCAGCGCGGGCTGAGCCGACATGGACCGGGCGCCTGTGGGTGCCCGGTCAACGCTGTGCGCCGACCTCTCGATCTGGCCTCCGAAATGCGTCGGAGCGCTCCCGACGCCTTCATGGGCTGCACCCCGAGCGGGGGACTCGCGGAGGCTCGGCAGCCCGCTCCCTCGGCTCGCCCACCATCCAGCTGCAACGGGAGGACACGATGAGACGCTCATCCACTCCGGTTGTTGTCCTTGCCGTCACCGCCCTCTCCGTGCTGGCCGCCTGCGACGCGCCCGGCGATGTCACGTCACCGGAGCTGCCGCCGCAGGCGGTCTTCGCACGTTTCGCCCTCGCACTCGAGCTGCCGGCGCCCGGTGACTTCGTGTATCCAATCGCGGCGGACGATGCCAACCCGTACTTCCCGCTGATCGTGGGAACCGTCTGGACATACGAGGCCGAAGCCGACGAGGGGCTGGAACGGACGATCGACACCGTCACCGGCGACACGCGCACGATCGCGGGGATCACGGCGACGGTCCTGCGTGACGAGGTCTACCTCGACGGCGATCTGGTCGAGCTCACCTTCGACTGGTTCGGGCAGGACCGGTGGGGCAACGTCTGGTACCTGGGCGAGGCGTCGTGCGAGTACGAGCCGGGCGAGTACACCCGCGATTTCGATCCGGACGTGGCGGGCGACTGCGAGGCGTCGGGCGGCGACCCGGCAGGATCGTGGGAGGCCGGTGCGGATATCCTGGGCATCGGTTCGGTGGCCGAAGCCGGGATCATCATGTGGGCGGACCCCCTCGCCAGGAAGGGCAAGACCTACCGGCAGGAGTTCTATGAGGGCGAGGCCGAGGACATGGCGAAGGTGCTGCACGGCGGCCTGACGGTCACGACCGCGGCCGGCACGTACACCGACTGCATCGAGACGATGGACTTCACGCCGCTCGAACCGGGCGCGCGCGAGCACAAGTTCTACTGCGCAGGCGTCGGCATGGTGCTGGAAGAGCAGCCGAAGAACGGGCTGGTGCGCAATGAGCTGGTGAGCTTCGAGCCGGGAACGCCCTGAGCGCACGCTCCCGGTCGACCGCTATGTCGCCCCGGAGCCCGCCCGCTCCCCTTCCGGCAGCAGCAGGTCCTCCAGGAAGTACGCCGCGAGCTCGGCCCGGCTCCCGAGGCCCGCCTTCTGGTACACCGCCGCCGCGTGCTGGCGGGCCGTGCGCTCGCTGCGCCCGGTCGCGCTGGCGACATGCTTGTGGCTGTACCCCTTGAGCAGCAGCAGCGCGACCTCGCGCTCGGCAGGCGTGAGCCCCCAGGCGTCGAACTGCTTGTGGATCGCCAGGCCGAGCCCCTGCAGCGCCTTCTGCGCGTTTTCCCGCCATTCGTCGCGTTCGGCCTTTCGTGCCTCCAGCCGCGCCCGCATCTCGCCCAGTGAGCGCTCGGCGCGCCACCAGCCGAGCCAGAGCGTCGTCGCCATGAGCAGCGCGCCCGCGATCATGAGCGATTCGAAGATCACGTGGAACGATAGCCACCGCTCCGGCCGGTCGAGCACCAGGTCCACTGTGCCGCCCACGACGATGGACGCGAGCGCCACGACCAGCAGCAACGGCAGCCTGGAATCGCGGTTTTCGTCCATCAGAGGGAGTCCGTCATCTGTCGGATAGGTCATCCGGGGCCCGGTTTTGCGTCGTTTGACCGATACAGCCACGGCGGCACCGCGGCGATTCTCCATGCGTAACCCCAACGGAGGATACCCGAATGTTGCCTGATCCGCTCCACCCCGCTGTCGTCCATTTCCCGATAGTGCTGATGTTCCTGCTCCCCCTGGTCGCGATCGGCGCCGTCTGGATGATCCGACGCGGCATGGATCCGCGGCGCACATGGGGCGTTCCGCTGGTCCTGGCCGCCGCGCTCGCCGCAAGCGCCTTTGTCGCGCTGCGGACCGGTGAGGCAGAGGAGGACCGCGTGGAGGCAGTCGTTCCCGAGGCCGCCATCCACGACCACGAGGAGGCCGCCGAGCGGTTCCTGGTGCTCAGCGGCGTGCTGCTGCTCATCACCGGCGCCGGTCTCTTCCGGGGCGACGTCGGCCGCGCCGCGCGCATGGTCACCATCGTCGGTTCGCTCGGGCTGATCGCAGCCGGCGTGCAGGTCGGCCTGGAGGGCGGCGAGCTCGTCTACGAGCACAACGCGGGCAGCGCGTACACCGGGCAGACGTCGTCGGCGCAGGCGCAGGCGGCG
>DASTYK010000116.1 GCA_035764935.1 Longimicrobiales bacterium
TGACGAGCACACGCTGGCGCGTGAGCTGGTCGTAGGTGCGCGGTGCACGCACGCGCGTATCGTTCGCGAAATGACTGTGGAACAGCGCGATGTTCGCGGCTTCCTGCCGGAAATCCATCTCCTCGCGCACGCGCACGCTGAACTCGCGGAACACATTGGTGAGCGCACGGACGTGATGATTCGGGAAGAGCACGTTCAGGAGGAAGAGCACGCGGAAGGAGATGTCGAGGTCGAGCGCGACGAGCTGTTCCACGTCCGGCCGCAGCACCTTCACCGCGACCCGCTCGCCGTTGAGCATCGCCGTGTGCACCTGCCCCAGCGAGGCGGCGGCGAGCGGCTCACGCTCGAAGCTGTCGAACACGTCGTCGACGGGCTGGCCGAGCTCCGAGGTGAGCACCGTCTCGACGCGCTCGAACGGATCCGGCGGCACCCGGTCCTGCAGTGTGCCGATCGCGGACAGGTACGGCTCGGGCAGGATGTCGGCGCGGGCGGCAAGGACCTGCGCGAGCTTGATGAAGGTGGGTCCCAGCGCGGCGATGGTGCCGGTCAGGCGCGCGGCCCGTCGCTCGTGCTGCTCGTCGCGGCGACGCGCGGGACTGCCGAACAGGACAAAGCGGCGGCGATCACGAAGAAAGGCGATGACGAACGGCGTCAGTCTGCTGATGATCTGCCATCCGCGCCGCCACCGGTTCATGATACGGTCGGGTCGCTGACCGGCGAGTGAGCTGATCCGGCCGGATAGGCGGCAGGTGCACGCCCCGGCCGTGCAGCGGCCACCGGCATACCCTCGGGCGTTGCTGCGCCGGCGGACAGGATGAAAGTAAAGGCCTGGTCGATGGTCATGTCGAGCGTAATGGTCTTCGAACGCGACACGACCGTCAGGAACCCCGTCGTAGGATTGGGCGTCGTCGGGATGAACACGCTGACGCCGTCGTCGACATGCCTGCGCATGCTGCCCGCCGCAACGCCCGCGAGAAAGCCGATGGACCAGCGTCCCTCCGCCGGCCATTCCACGAGCACGACCGACTTGAACGGGCGCTCCTGCTCGCCGAACATCGTGCGCGTGATGCTGTTCGCGGCGGCATAGATGCGCCGGGCGAGCGGGATGCGCTCGAGCAGCGTGGACCAGCCGGCGAGGAGACGCGAGCCCAGCGCGCGCTCAGCTCCCCAGCCGACCAGGAAGAGCAGCAGCAGGAGCATGATCAGGCCGAGCCCGGGAATCGGGAACGGCAGCCACGGATAGAGGAACTGGCCGAGCAGCCCGTCGACCAGGTTGAACAGCCACCAGAGAACGACGGCGGTCACCGTCACGGGCGCGATGACAATGACGCCGGCGATCAGCCGACGTCGGAAATGCGCCGACTTCGTGGTCGTGCGCTCGCTTGCTTCTGCCATTCCGTCCTTCACCTCGCGGGGATCACCCCCCACACCTGGCCGGCTCCATCGGGCCGGTCCACTCAGCCCATCACCTCGCGGAGGATCCGCTCCTGCCTGCGCCACATGCCGCTGCGCAGCCGCGCGGCGCCATCGGGATGATCATACCCCAGAACGTGCAGTGTGCCGTGGATCGCGACACGCGCAAGCTCCTCGCGGACCGCCACATCATTCTCTCTTGCCTGCCGCACGACCTGGTCAAAGCCGATGTACACGTCGCCGATCACGCTCTCGCCATCCTCGTACAGTGGAAACGAGATCACGTCCGTAGGTCCGTCGTGCTTCAGCCATTCCTGGTTGAGCGCGGCGATGCCCTGGTCGTCGAGCAGTGTAAGTGACAGCTCCGCATCGGGCGCGTCCGCCAGGGCAGCACGTGCAGCGCGACGCAGCAGTGCGGCCGTCCCGGCGGACGCAGGGCTCGGTCGCTCGCGCGTGCGCCGGGCGAGCGCGGGTGCAACTTGCACGCTGACCTGCGGCATTCAGGGAGAGCTGCGTCCCGCCGCGGCGACCGGGGCCGGCGGCGGCACCTGCTGCGTCGGGTAATCGATGCGGTGGTGATACATCCCGAGCAGCACGGTGACGACCTGCTGCTTGATCAGGCTCAGCTCGCGCATGGTGAGCGGTGCCTCCTCGAGCTGCCCCTCTGCGATCTTGCCGGCGACGATCCGGTCGACCAGCTCCCGGATCCGCTCCGCGGTCGGGTCCTGCAACACCTTCATGGCGGACTCGATCGAGTCGGCAAGCATCAGGATCGCGGTCTCACGCGTCTGCGGCCTGGGCCCCTGGTACGTGAACTCCGACGCGTCCACGCCCTCGTCGCGACGTCGTGCCTGCTCCAGGAAATACGCGATCTTCTGCGTGCCGTGGTGCTCCGGAATGAACTGCTTCACGGCCTCCGGCAGGTTCGCCCCCTCGGCCAGCCTGATCCCCTCGAGCACGTGGCTGCGTACGAGCGCCGCGGACGTGCCCGGATCGAGCTGGTCGTGAGGGTTGCGACCGCGCGCCTGGTTCTCGATGAAGTACTGCGGTGCGGCCAGCTTGCCGACATCGTGGTAGTACGCGCCCACACGGACGAGCAGTGCATTCGCGTCGATCGCGCGCGCGGCCGCCTCGGCCAGGTTGGCGACGTTGATCGAATGCGCGTAGGTGCCGCTCGCCTCGAGCGAGAGGCGCTTCAGGAGTGGCCGGTTGAGATCCGCCAGCTCCAGCAGCGTCTGGTCCGTCGTGATGCGCGTGAATGCCTCGAACAGCGGCATGAAGCCGAGCGCGAGGAGCGCGCTGCCGACCCCGTTGACGGTGCCCCACGCCGCCGACTCGAGCACTCCGCCACCGACCTCGCCGCGCAGCAGCCCCAGAGCGAGTGCGAGCAGCGCGTAGGAGAACGCGACGAACGCACCGAGGATGAGCCCCTGCGCACGACGTCGCACCACGCGGACGCTGAGCGCCGCCGCGGCACCGCCGATCGCCAGCATCAGGTGTGACGACAGGCTCAGGAACGGCGTCTGTGCGCCGAGCAGCAGTGCGAGCACCAGGCTCATGTTGAGCGCCATGCGCCCGTCCCAGAGCATGGCGATCACCAGGGCGGGAAACGCCATCGGTACGAGCTCGACCGGTGAGCTGGAACCGGAGATCACGGCGGCGGCCGTGATCGTGGTGCCCATGAGGAGCGCGACCAGCAGAACGCTGCGGAAATCCTGGTAGACGCTCGGCCGGTAGAAGAAGAGCAACCCCGCAAAGATCGAGAGCAGCGACAGGTTGATGATGAACGCGCCGGCCTGCCGCGCGAAGCTGCCGCTCCCCTCGCCGAGCGCGCCGATCGAGACGAGGTGCTCCTTGTATGCGGCGACGCGCGCGGCGTCGTCCTCGCGGATCGGCTCGTGCGCAGCCAGGATGCGCTCACCGCGCAGCACTTCGCCCTTGGTCGTAGGCACGGCCGCACGCGCGCGGGCGCGTGCCGTGTCGGTCGCGGCGGCATCCAGCTGCAGGCTCGGGCGGAAGAAGCGCACGAGCACCAGGTGCTGCACATCGGACAGACCCGCCGGTGCGCTCCACGGGATGTTGCCGCGCGCGGCGTCGTACAGGTTCGCCTGGGTGCGCACGGAGTCGCGGTCCACCAGCTGGTCCCGCTCACCACCGGTGATACGGAGCTGCCCGGCGCGCAGCCCCTCGAGATCCGAGGAGCGCGCCACACCGCGCGGCAGCACGTTGCGGATCGTTCGCTGGAGCGACGTCTGCAGCGCGCGCCGGTTGTTCTCTGTGCGCAGCAGCGCGATAAACTCGTCGGTCGGCGTGATCCCGTACGACGACAGGACGTCGCGCATCTCGTTGCGGACGGTCAGGTCCGATCCACCGGTCGTCGCGGCACTGTCGACGAAGCCGAGGAAGGCGCCCACCGAGGACAGCATCGTATCGGCGGCCGTTGCGTCGATCGTGAAGATCGGCGGCACGCTGGCCGCCGCTTCCTCCTGCTCCTGCCTGAGCTCGGCGTCGGATTTCGGCAGCGGGAAGGAGACCTGCGCGATCATGTCGTTCTCGGCGACCATCCCGACCTCGACGACCGGGAAGTCGGGCACGCTCGTCGCCGGGAACAGCAGGCTCACCAGCAGCACGAGCGCGAAGACGACCACGACACGGGCGCCGTGATACAGCCACGTGCCCAGCCCCGCACCCGTCGGGCGCGGCGTGCTCAGGGTGTCGAGGAACTCCTCGGCTCGCTGTGCGGCCACTTACGCCTCCTCCGCCTTTGCCTCGTCCGCCGCGTACGCCTGGATGATGTCCTTCACCAGCCGGTGGCGAACGACGTCCAGCTCGTCGAGGTAGACGGTGGCGATGCCCTCGATGCCGGCGAGGATACGCTCGACCTGCAGCAGCCCGGAACTCACGTGCTTCGGCAGGTCGATCTGCGTCTTGTCGCCCGTGATCACGACGCGCGAGTTCAGCCCGATCCGCGTCAGGAACATCTTCATCTGCGCCTCGGTCGCGTTCTGCGCCTCGTCGAGAATGACGAAGGCATCGGCGAGCGTGCGGCCGCGCATGTACGCGAGCGGCGCGATTTCTATGGTGCGCGATTCGATCGCACGACGCACCCAGTCCGCGGGCATGACATCGTCGAGCGCGTCATAGAGCGGCCGCAGGTAGGGGTCGACCTTCTCCTGCAGGTCGCCCGGCAGGAAGCCGAGGTTCTCCCCCGCCTCCACGGCGGGCCGCGCGAGCACGATGCGCTTGACGCGGTTCTTGCGCAGCGCGTCGACGGCCGCGGCCACGGCGAGGTACGTCTTGCCGGTACCCGCCGGTCCGATCGCGATCACGATGTCGTGCTTCGCGAGCGCCTCGAGGTATGCGGTCTGGCCGGTCGACTTTGCAGCAATGAGCTTTTTCAGACCTGCGAGCAGGACCTGCGGCTCCGCCGTGGCTTCCGGCATGCCGTTGCCGCGGGAGCTCTTGCGGGCTCCCCCGACGCCGCCCCACTGGCGGCGGATGTCCTCGAGATCGAAGGTCTGGCCGACGCGCGAGAGGTTGACGAGTCGCTCGGCAACGGGGGTCGCGCGCTCGACCGCTTCGACGTCGCCGGACAGGATCAGGTGGTCGCCGCGCAGGATCACGCGGATGCCCGCCAGGCGGGCAAGCTCCTGCAGGTTGGCGTCGTTCACGCCGGCGAGCAGCAGGTAATCTGCGCCCTCCGCGGCGACGCGGTGCTCCACGTTCGTGCTATCCAACGACTTCTCCTTGCTCCAGTACTCCGATGTGCAGGTCGCGCAATTCCTCGTCCGGCACCGACGCAGGCGCACCCTCGAAGAGCGCGCGGGCGGCCGTCGTCTTCGGGAAGGCGATCACGTCCCGCAGACTGGCCGCGCCCGAGAGCAGCATCGCCAGCCGGTCGAATCCGAACGCAAAGCCGCCGTGCGGGGGCACGCCATAGCGGAACGCCTCCAGCAGGAAGCCGAACTTCGTTTCTGCGGCCTCTTCGTCCATCCCCAGCGCGCGAAACAGGTGACGCTGTACCCGTGCGTCATGGATACGGATCGAGCCGCTCGCCAGCTCGTTTCCGTTGTACACCGCGTCGTATGCGCGGGACCGCAGGTGCTGGCCGAACAGTGACTCCGCGCCGGAGCGGTCCAGGAACCCGCCGGCCGTGGCCTCGAGCAGCACCGGCACATCCTCGGGATGCGGTGCCGTGAACGGGTGGTGAGCTGCCAGCAGCCGCCCGGCCTCGTCGTCCCACTCGAAGAGCGGGAACTCCGTGACCCACAGCCAGGCGTGCGGCCGCTCCACAGGTACCCCGGCACGGGCGATCAGGTGCAGCCGCAGGGCGCCCAGCGCCGACTCGGCGCCCGGCGTCCCGGCGGCGGGCGCGGCGGGCGGCAGCCCCCGGAAGCGGCCCACGACCACGACCAGCAGATCACCCGCCTGCATGCCGGTGGCCCGGATCAACCGCTCGGAGAGCGCCTCGTCGAGCCCCTTGGCGAACTGGCCCGTGAAGCCCTCGTCGCCGCGCTTGAGCCAGAGCGCGCCCGCGGCGCCGTTGCGGCGCGCGATCGGCGCCAGCTCGTCCAGCTCCTTGCGCGAAAGGGATGCCCCGCCGGGCACCACGATCGCCCGGATCCGGTCGCCACTGTCGGACGTCGCCTGGAACACGCCGAACGTGGACGCCTGCAGCAGCTCCGTCAGATCGATGAACTCCACGCCGTAGCGGGCATCCGGCTTGTCGGAGCCGTAGCGGTCCAGCGCCTCGGCGTATGTCAGGCGGGGAAACGGCAGCGGGTACGCCTCCCCCAGGATCTCCCCGTGGATGGCGGCCACCATCGACTCCGCCGCCGCGAAGATGTCGTCCTCGCTCACGAACGCCATTTCGGCGTCGATCTGTGTGAACTCCGGCTGGCGGTCGGCCCGCAGGTCCTCGTCGCGCAGGCACTTCGCAATCTGGAAATAGCGGTCGTAGCCGGAGACCATGAGCAGCTGCTTGTAGATCTGCGGCGACTGCGGCAGCGCGTAGAACTCGCCCGGATGCACCCGGCTCGGCACGAGGTAGTCACGCGCGCCCTCGGGCGTGCGCCGCGTCAGCATCGGCGTGTCGATCTCCCAGAAGCCCAGCGACGTGAGATGCCGCCGCACGACCTGCGCAAGCCGGTGCCGCAGCTCCAGGTTCCGCTGCAGCTCCTCGCGGCGCAGGTCCAGGTAGCGGTAGCGCAGGCGCAGGTCCTCGGATGCCAGCTCCTCCCCCGCCCCGCGCGCCACCAGGATCGGCGGGGTGGCGGATTCCGCGAGGATCTCCAGCCGGTTGACGCGCACCTCGACGCCGCCGGTGGGCATGTCGGTGTTCGCCATGCCTTCCGGTCGCTCGTGCACGTCGCCCTCGACCTGGATCACCCACTCCGGCGAAAGGTGCGCGGCCCGCTCCATCACCTCCGGCGGCGTCCAGTCCGGACCAAACGAAAGCTGCACCCGACCCGAGCGGTCGCGCAGGTCGACGAAGACGAGGCCGCCCAGGTCGCGGCGGCGGTGGACCCAGCCGGCCAGGCGGACCCGCCGCCCGGCATCCGCCGGCCGCAGGACGCCCGGCTGATCACTCCGATACGATGTCGAGGACTCGACGCTCATTCCCCAGGGTTCTCCGAACGCACAAAAAGAGAAAGATGACGGGGTTCCGGAAGGGCCACAAGCGTGTGCGGCACGCGCCCCCGGCCGCGTGCTGCGCTGCAGCAGTCACCGGGGCGGCACTCCAACCCCTGTCAACCGGTGCCCCCCGGCCCATCGCCCGCTACATTGCCGCCATGGCAGGAAAACTCAGTCCACGGGCGCAGACCCGCATGGCCGAGCTGGGCGAGCTCGATCGCCGGGTGCACACCGTACACGGACTCGTCGAGCAGTACGCCGTCGCCCGCGCCAACCTGGAGTCACTCGAGATTCCGCTCCGACGGAATTTCAGCCAGCTCAAGATGCACTTCATGGGCGCCGGCCTCGACTCCATGTCACAGCTGGCCGGGTCCATGGAGATGGCGATCCGCCGCGGCATGGCGCAGGCCGCCAAGACGCGCATTCTGCGCGAGGCTGTCGGCAGCATGCGGTTTCAGCTGGAGCTGGAGCAGCGATCGGTGGTTTCGGCGGATCGTGAGCGACAGGCGGCGGAAGCTGCGGGCGACGAAGGCTGAGCGACTGCGTCAGGTCGCTTCCGCTTCTCCCAGCACCTGCAGGAACTCGTCGGCGTCGCGCGCGGCGATCAGCCGCTCGCGCACGTCGTCGCGGCGCACGATCCGCGAGATTCGCGAGAGTGCCTTGATGTGAGGGCCCGCGGCGGATTCGGGACCGACCAGCAGGAAGACGAGCGAAACGGGCTGGCCGTCGAGTGCGTCGAAATCGACCGGGGCACGCATGCGGCCCGCTGCCATGCGCAGCTCACCGACGGCGGCGGACTTCCCGTGCGGGATCGCCACGCCATGACCGATGCCGGTCGAGAGCACGGCCTCGCGCTCACGCACGGCCCGCAGCACCTCGTCATGATCCTCCGGGTCCGTCCCCGAGACAACGTTCACCAGCTCGCGCAGCAGCTCTTCCTTGGAACGTGCCTCGAGCGGGATCTTGATCCGCTCCGGCGTCAGCAGTTCGGTCAGGAGCAAATCGACCTCGTACGCCATGCCGCAGGGTTACCGGACTCGTTCGGAACGGGTTAACTTAAGAGGCTGTACCACCACCAGCAAGCTGGCCCGTACGAACCACTTGGGACGCCGCATGAAGCAGCACAGCACCGACCAGCGCAGCGATCTGCTCGAGCTTCCGGCATCGGATGCCGAGGCGGCGCTGCGCGCACACTTCGCGGCGCGGGAGCAGCCCGCCTACCGGGTGCGGCAGGCGGTCACCTGGCTCTACGACCGGGACGCCATGTCGTTCGACGAGATGAGCGACCTGCCCGCGGCCGAGCGTGCCGCGTTGCACGACGCGTTCCGCCTCTGCACTCCGGCGCTCGCGCGGACGGAACGCTCCGCTGACGGCACGGTCAAGCACCTGTGGCAACTTACCGATCACGAGCTGATCGAGTCGGTGCTGATCCCCTCGCGCGACCGGCTGACGCTCTGCATCTCGTCGCAGGCCGGGTGTGCGATGGCGTGCACGTTCTGCGCGACCGGCTGGTCCGGCTACCGACGGCAGCTCACTGCGGGCGAGATCGTTGCGCAGTTCCGCGGCGCGCGCCGCTACGCCGCAGAGCACGACATGGGCGCAATCACGAACGTGGTGTTCATGGGAATGGGTGAGCCGCTCATGAACCGCCGCCACGTTTTCCCCGCCCTGACGCTGCTGAACACCGCATACGGGCTCGGCGCGCGACGCATCACGATCTCGACGGTCGGGGTGGTGCCGGGCATCCTCGAGCTCGCCGAACGCCCCGAGCAGTTCCGCCTCGCCGTTTCGCTGCACGCGCCGACGCACGAGCTGCGGCAGGAGATCGTGCCCATCGAGAAGAAGCACCCGCTGCCCGAGCTGATGGAGGCGCTGCGCCGCTTCGAGGAGGCCGGCGGCCGCCGCATCACGTTCGAGTACGTGCTCATCGACGGTGTGAACGATGCGCCCGAGCACGCGCGTGCGCTCGTGTCGCTGATCCGCGGCTTCCCTTCGCACGTGAACCTGATTCCGTACAATCCGATCCCGGGCCCGGACTGGAAGACATCGAAGCCCGCCGCGATGCAGCGCTTCCTGCAGATCCTGGAAGACAGTGGCGTGGCGGCGACGATCCGCACGCCGCGCGGCAAGGACATCGCCGCCGCATGCGGGCAGCTTCGCGCGGAGCACGCGGTCAGTCCGCCGAAGCCGTACGTGGAGCTGACCAAGCGGCGCGCGCTGGAGGAAGTGTAACCGACGAGGTTCACACGGAGGACACCGCGGCACAGAGTACACCGCAGCACGTGCAATCGAAGAGACCAAGGACGAAGAAGAGAAGCGGAGCCGTAAAGATGGAAGTCGAGGAGCTGCCCGCTCGAACGGCTCGCACCTGCCCGGGCGCGGGCGCGGGCCCGCCGACCGTGCCCGGTAGTTCCCGCCTCCCGGTCAGTCCTGCGAATCCTGCTCGCCCCAGTCCTTTCCCAGTATCACCGTCGCTTCCAGGTACAGCGTCGTATCGACCGCCGTATGCACGCGTGTAATGCCGAGTGCCCGGGCAACGGTCCGGGCGGTCTCGACATGCCCTGCACGATCCAGCACGTAGCTGGTGTCGGTCTGAGTGCGCGCGTTCCCGAAGAACACGACGTCGAATCCGCTGTCGCGCAATCTGCCTGTGATTTCGCGGGCGAGCCCTGAGCGTCCGGCGCCATTCAGCACCTCGACGCGGGGCGGGCGGCCGCGGTTCAGGAAGTCCTCGGCTGCGATGGAATCGGGCGAGGCCGTACCGGAGCCGGGCGCGCGCAGCCGCACGCCGAGCACGAACGACACGGCGAACGCGAGCACCGCGATCCCGGTGATGACGAGCAGGATGCGTTCAGTGCGCGCTTGCACGCTGTTCGGCGGCGAGGGTGTTCCAGAAGCCGATGGTGCGGGGATGAATCGGGCTGCCGGCTTCCATCAGGTGACCGATGCGTGAACGCAGGATGCTGAACACGACCTCGTCGAGCGCGTGCGGCATGCGGGCGCGCAGCACCGCACGCATCACGGGATTGAAGGTGCGGCCCGGCTCGAGGAAGTCTGCGGCGTAGAGGGCGCGACCGAGTGTGTCGAACGACGCATCGCCCAGGGTGTGGAATGCGATCGCAGTGAGAAGTGGCTCGTCGTCGACGCCCTCGGCGCGCAGGAGCGCTGCGGCAGCCGGCCCGTGGAGCAGCTTGCCCGGCAGGCCGTCGAACTCGGCGCCGGCGTGAGGGCGCAGCTCGGAGGGGGGCGCATCGCGTACGACGTCGTGCAGCCAGGCCGCGGCGCGCCAGCGGCGCCGTTCGAGCTCACCCAGCTCGAGCGCGGCGGCCCACCGGTCCATCAGCCCTGCGACGCGCGCGATATGGGCGCGGCGGGCATCGCCCGCTCGCGCCCAGTGAGGCAGCCGGCCCTCGGCTGCCGAATCAAGCAACGTTTCGCTTCTGAGCGATCCGGTTGTCGGCATCGACGAACACGAACCTGGGCTCGAAGTCGGCGAGCTCCGCCTCGTCGTAATCCCCGTAGCTGAAGACGATGATCGTGTCGCCCGGCTGGACGAGGCGTGCGGCCGCACCGTTGACGATCATGTCACCCGAGTTCGGGCGTCCTTCGATGACGTAGGTGACGAAGCGCTCGCCGTTGTTCACGTCCACGACGTGCACCTGCTCGTATACCCTGATGTCCGCCGCCTCGAGCAGCACGGGGTCGATCGTGATCGAGCCCTCGTACGAGAGGTGTGCGTCCGTCACCGTCGCACGGTGAATCTTTGATTTGCACATGGTGCGTCGCATGGGCGCCCCTGTATTCCTGTTCGATCGCGGGACCGCCGGTGCCGTCGATCCGGTCAGTCCAGTATCAGGTTGTCGATCAATCGCGTGCCGCCCACGTACGCGGCGACGGCAATCACACTGCCGGGCTCTGCCCGGCTCACGCCCTCGAGTGTCTCCGGGTGCACGACCTCGAGGTACTGCACGTCCACGCCGCCCTCGGCATCGATCACAGAGCGTGCGGTGAGCTCCAGCGACGGGCCGTCGCGCTCGCCGGCGCGCCAGGCGTCCTGCGCTGCGCGCAGTCCGCGGTACAGCGCTGTTGCGCGCGTACGCTCGGAGCCGGCGAGGTA
The DNA here is from genome assembly GCA_035764935.1 of Longimicrobiales bacterium. NCBI lineage: Bacteria > Pseudomonadati > Gemmatimonadota > Longimicrobiia > Longimicrobiales > Longimicrobiales bacterium. The sequence goes on from DASTYK010000116.1 coordinate 11,165, forward strand.
TGCGTTGCGCGAGCTCATCGCCAGCCCATCCGGTTCGCGCACGATCGGCGCCACCTCGATCCGCAGAGGGAAGTCGAGGTCGCGGACCATCCGGCGGATCAGCACCGCCTGCTGAAAGTCCTTCTGGCCGAACACGGCCACGTCCGGCAGGACGATGTTGAACAGCTTGGCGACGACCGTGAGGACGCCTTCGAAGTGACCTGGCCGAAACGCCCCACAGAGCCGGTCCCGCAGCCCCGGTGCGGAGATGATTACACCGGAAACCCCGTCAGGATACACCTCCTCGACCGGCGGTGCGAAGACCGCGTCCACGCCCCGCGCCCGGGCGAGTCGACTGTCGCCCTCCGCGTTGCGGGGGTAGCGGGCGAAGTCCTCGCCCGGTCCGAACTGAAGCGGGTTCACGAAGACGGACATGAGGACCCGGTCGGCATGCCGACGGGCAAGATCGACGAGCTGGAGATGCCCCTCGTGCAGTGCACCCATCGTGGGCACGAGCGCGATCCGGGCGCCCGCGCGTCGTTCGGCCGCGACGAACGCGCGCGTCGCGCCGATGGTCGTGAGCCGCTTCACTCGAAGGTGTGCTCCGGGCGCGGATAGTCGCCGACGCGCACCGCCTCGACGTAGTCGTCGACGCCCTGCCGCGCGGCGGCGGCGAGCTCGGCGAACCGGTGCAGGAACTTCGGTTTGAACTGTTCGTTCAGCCCGAGCATGTCGGGAAGCACGAGGACCTGGCCATCGCACTCCGCCCCCGCGCCGATGCCGATCGTGGGGATGTCGATCGAACGGCTGATCTCGCCCGCGAGTCGGCCGGGGACGAGCTCGAGCACGACCGAGAAGGCGCCGGCGTCCTGCAGCCGGACGGCCTCCTGGCGGAGCCGCTCGGCGTGGACATCTTCCCGCCCCTGGACGCGGAAGCCGCCGAGGGCGTGCACGGACTGAGGTGTCAGGCCGATGTGCCCCATGACGGGAATGCCTGCACGCACGAGCTTCGCGACGTGCTCCGCGGCCTGCTCGTCGCCACCCTCCAGTTTCACGGCCTCCGCACCCGTCTCCTTCATGATGCGGCCCGCGTTGCGCAGTGTTTCCTCGGGCGAGACCTGGAAGGTCATGAACGGCATGTCGACCACGAGCAGGCCGCGCTGCACCCCGCGGCGGACTGCGCGGGCGTGGTGGATCATGTCGTCGAGAGTGACGGGCAGAGTGGAGTCGAGGCCGAGCACGACCTGCGCGAGCGAATCGCCGACGAGGATGACGTCGGTGCCTGCCTCATCGACGATGCGGGCGAACAGAACGTCGTACGCGGTGAGCACGACAATGCGCTCACCGCGCGTCTTCATCTCGAGGAGGTCACGGATCGTGACCCGCCTCCGCTCGCCAGTCCTGTCGGTGCTCATTGGCTCCAGCGCCCGCAGCGGTGGGGGCGACGTCAACGCCCCCGGATCGGTCATCAGACCGAAAATTTGACTGAGCGCGCAAGCTAATCTCACACTTTCGGGGTGTCAAAACCAATCCGCTACGATTCTCTGCTCGTCCGCGACCTGGCCGGCGAGCTGAACCAGGCCTTCGCGGGACGGCCCCTGTTCGCAGTGCGATTCGATCGCAGCGCACGGGTCCTGGAGCTGGAAGCTGCCGATGCGAACTGGCGCTGGGCGCTCCATCCACTGCATGGCGCGCTGCTGCGCGGCCCGCGATCGCGCCTCGAGGGCAACGTGCTGCTGCCCCGGCGAGCGCGCGTCGCCGGCGTCGCCTCGCTGCCGGACGAGCGCGTCCTGGAGATTCGCGTAGCCGGGGAGGACGAGGGCGTCCATGGGGGCACCACGCAGCGCATCGTCGTCGAGCTGCTGACGAACCAGTGGAATGCACTCGCGCTGGCGACGGGCAACCGCATCACGCACGTGCTGCATCCACGCACGACCGGCTCGCGAAGGCTGGAAACGGGCGAGGTCTACGCCGCGCCGGAGGGCACAGGCCGGCTCGGCGTGGAGCGGCCGGTCACTCCCGAGGCGTGGCTCGAGATCATGGGTGCCACTGAAGCAGGCCAGCGGGTCCGCGCGTTTACATCGCGGATCGCGTGGGCGAGTCCCATCAATGCGTCGTATGTCATCGGCACGGCCGAAGCGCGCGACGACGCGCTCGCGGATGCGTACCGGCGGTACGTCTCCCTGGTGGATGGGCCGCGTTCGCCGTGCGTGCTGCCGGCGCCGCAGGAAGGACAGCCGTACGGGCTTGTTCTCGCTCCGGATGCACGCGTCTTCCCCTCCCTGCTCGACGCGTTCACCGCCTCGCTCGAAGCACCGGCTCCAGGGGCAGGAGACGAGCAACGCGAGGCGGCGCTGGCGAACGCCGTGGTGCAGGCGGAGCGTGCGGCGGCAAAGGCGAAGCGGCTGCGCGCGGAGCTGGACGCGGCACCGGCGGAGGCCGCCTCGCTGCGTCGCATCGGGGACCTGCTGCTCGCGCAGGTGCATCGCGTGTCGAAAGGCACGACCAGCGCAACGCTCGACGACTTCCAGGGCGGAACGGTCAGCGCTGTGCTGGACCCGACGTTGCCGCCTGCCGAGAACGCCACGCAGTACTACGCGCAGGCACGCAAGCGCGAGCGTGCTGCCGCACGACTGCCGGACCTGTTGGAGCGCGCACTGAGCGAGGTGGCGCGCTGGCAGGGGCTTCGCACGCGGATCGAGACCGGCCAGGCGAGCGCGGAGGAGATCGCGGCCGCGCAGCCTGCCCCGCTGCAGGGCAGCCGCAAGGCGAAGCAGGAGGTCGCGCTTCCCTACCGCGTGTACCATACGAGCAGCGGCCTGGAAGTACGGGTCGGGCGCAACCCCAGGGCCAATGACGCGCTCACGCTGCGTCACTCCAGCGGCAACGACATCTGGCTGCACGCGCGCGAAGTGGGTGGCGCGCACGTGATCCTGCGCTGGAACGACCGCGAGGCCAACCCGCCTCACCGTGACGTGGAGGAAGCAGCGATCCTCGCGGCGCTGCACAGCAAGGCACGCACGTCGAAACTGGTGCCGGTGGATTACACGAGGAGGAAGTACGTGCGCAAGCCGCGCAAGTCGCCGCCGGGGCGGGTCACGTTCGAGCGCGGGAAAACGGTGTTCGTCGAACCGGATGCGGAAGTTGCGGAGGCGATGCGGGTCGATTCCCGGGACTAGCGCGTTGCTCCGTCCATCGCCAGCCGCATCGACCGCATCATCTCCCTCGCGGCAGCCGCACCGCCGCCCTCGATTGCAGCGATCAGCGCACTGCCGACGATCACGCCGTCCGCCACGCCTGCGACGAGCGCTGCCTGTTCGGGTGTGGAGATGCCGAAGCCGACTGCAACGGGGACGTCGCTGACTGCACGCAGAGCGGCGACTTCGTCGATGAGCGACGCGCGCAGCTCGCTGCTCGCACCCGTGACGCCCATGCGGGCGATGTAGTAGATGAAGCCGCGCGCGTTCGCCGCAATTGCACGCGCACGCTCGGGCGGCGTGGTCGGCGCAACCAGCCGGATGAGTCGCAACGGGCTCGCCGCGAAGGCGGCCTCCAGCTCGTCATCGCCGCCGACCGGCAGGTCGGTAAGCAGCACACCGTGCACACCAGCGCTCACAGCGTCGGGCACGAACCGCTCGACGCCGTACCGGAGCAGCGGGTTGAGGTACGTGAACAGCACGACCGCCGTGTCGTGCCGCTTCCGGAACTCGCCCAGGATGCGGAGCGTGTCGGCCAGGGTGACGCCGTGTTCCAGCGCGATCTGCGACGAGCGCTGGATGGTTGGCCCATCGGCGACAGGGTCGCTGAAGGGCACACCCAGCTCGATGATGTCCGCGCCGCCTTCGGCGAGTGCATCGAGTATCGCAGGCGTCGCAGAGGGCTCGGGAAACCCGCACGTCAGGTACGGG
>DASTYK010000117.1 GCA_035764935.1 Longimicrobiales bacterium
CGCGCCGCTCGATTTCGGCAAGATGTCGAGCACGATGCCCGACTTCGTCGTCTGCAACGGCCGGCCGGACCAGTACATCCGGAATCCGCTGCGCGTGCGGCGCGGCGAGCGCGTGCGCTTCTACGTGGTCTCCGCCGGGCCGTCCCACCCCTGCAGCTTCCACGTCGTCGGCGAGCAGTTCGACAACGTCTGGCTCGGTGCGCCGCCGTCGAATCCGCTGCGCGGCGTGCAGACGTTCGCGGTGCCGCCGGGCGGCGGCATGATCTTCGACTTCGTGGCCGACATCGCGGGCGAGTTCCCGTTCGTGAACCACGGCTTCGGGCACGGCCAGAAGGGCGCGATCGGGTTTCTGAACGTGCTGGAGTCGACGTGACGCGCTGAGGCGGGAGCCGTCCCCACTCGACGCGTGGAACGAAAAAGCGGGCCGGGGACTTCCCCGGCCCGCTTCACGTTGCTGGTCATGCACGGTAGCCGCCCCTGCTGCGGCCACCGGCCTGCTCACCCGCTGATGCTCGGGTTGTTGAAGCGCTCGACGTCCGGCAGCGGCAGGCACGTCGTGTTGCCGTAGCTGCCACCCTTGACCGGGTACTCCGTCCCCGGTGCGGGAACCAGCGGAAGCTCGAAGCGGTGGATGTCGTGCATCCGGAAGCCCTCGACGAACAGCTCCCGGCGGCGCTCCTCCACGATCAGGTTCCGGATCGATGCGGCATCCGTGGCACCGGTGTACGCCGGGATCCCGTGCGGTGCACGCAGCGCGTTGATGATGTCCACGGCATCCTGCCCGCCCTGCGCTTCCGCCAGGATGAGCTGCGCCTCCTCGTAGCGCGCGATCGGAATCGGTGAGTCGTAGCCCGTGTACTTGAGCTGGATCCACGCGATCTGGCCGTCCGATGCACGCAGCCCGCTGTCCACCGTGAGCGAGCGCGGATCCTCGACGCCCTCCGTCGTGAGGTTGCGCGACTGCTCCTCAATGGTGTAGTTGCGCGCCTGCACATTGGAGTGGAAGACGCGGTTGTAGCGGCGCGTTTCCGAGCTCGAGGCGGATGCTTCGAGCACGAATCCGGCCGGCACCAGTGCGGCAGCACTCGCCGCGCCTGCCGTATTGCCCTGGTAGAGTCGGACCCGCGCCAGCCCCACGTTGGCCGCGTGCTGATAGCTCGGGATGCCGGCCTGCGTCGCCAGCGTGAGTGCCGTACCGAACCGGTTCTCCGCTTCCGCGAAGAGCTGCTGGTTCGTGATCTCCGGACCCTCGTCGAGTGCGGCCGAGCACATCGCCATGCCGAGCTGCGACAGGCTGAAGCCAGCGTACAGTGCACTCGCGGCCATCAGCGAGTCCCGCTTCGCGACCTGGTCATCCGTGAAGGTCTGGAGCGCACGGAACGCATTGTCGGCCGACCAGCGCGCGACCGACAGCGGGCTGTAGATGCCCGGCCCCTGCGCCGACGTACAGCCGGACGTGCCGTAGATGCTGCCCGGCTGCGTATTGGCGTCACGCCGGTCATACGGCCACTGCGCCGCGCCGAGCTGCGCGTCGGAGAACTCGTCGGAGATGATGCCGGTCACCATGATGGCGGCGCCCAGCGCACACTCGAAGTTGCCGATCGCGCCGTTCACGAGCAGCGCCGCTGCCTCGGGCGATTCGAGGTTCTCTGCTGGCAACACACCCGGTGCGGACACGTCCAGCCACCTGTCCGTATCACAGGCGGTCGTCAGGAACATGGCAAACGTGCTCACGGCCAGGACCCTCCGAGAGGCGCCCCGAGCGAGCCATTGATTGCGCTTCGTCATCGTCACGTCTCCTCAGAAGCTGACGCGGAAGGTGGTCACGAATGTCGCGAGCTGCGGCAGGTTGCTCTGCTCCAGGCCTACGTTGCCGCCCTCGAGGAACTGGTTCTCCGGGTCGAGACCCGTGTAGCCCGTCCACGTGTGCAGGTTGCGTGCGGCCACATTGATCGAGCCGGCCCGCGCACCCATGCGGCTCATGATGGACTGCGGCACGTTGTACTGGAGCGATACCTCGCGCAGCTTCGCGAAGCTCGCATCATTGATCACGAACGAGGACAGCGTACCGTTGCTGCGAACCATGGCGATGCGCGCCGGGTCATACCGTTCCGGGTACATGTTCTCGAGACAGAGCGAGAACACCTGGCAGCGCGCACGCAGGTTGTTGTCATACTTGCGGTAACCCGTCTTGACGTCCACCAGCGCGTAGAACGTGAGCGCATCGAAGAAGCGCAGGCTGGTCGAGACCGAACCCTCGAACGCCGGCGTCGTGCGACCCAGGTAGATCCGGGGCGCGACCACCTGTCCGGCCTCGTTGTAGCACGCGACCACGCCGCCCGAGCCGTCGTCGCACATGACGTTGGACACGGTGTTCGTCTCGGGGTCGTAATCCGCACTGACGACCCGCTCACGGAACCAGGAGCGCGGCGCGTAGCCGACCCGGTGCTGCGTGCTGCCCAGGACGATCGTGGTGTCGCCGCCGACCAGCTTCGTGACCTTTGCGCCGTTCGTGGCCGCAGTGAGAGTGGCATCCCAGGCGAAGTTGTCGCGCTGCATGAGCTGCATGCGGAGCAGCGCCTCGACGCCCTGGTTGACGATCTCGCCCGCGTTGACGTAGCGGGATGCGGTGAACCCGGAGGACGGTGCGGACGGCCGCAGCAGGATCGCGTCGGTGGTCCGCTTGTTATAGTACGTGAACTCGAGGCCGACCCGGTCGTCCCACAGGCCGGCATCGAAGCCGGCTTCGATCTCGTGACCTCGCTCCGGCCCCAGCTCGGAGTTGCCGACCGTCGAGGGCGTGACCGCGGGCGTATCGAACGGACCCGTGATCGCCGCGTAGGTACGCAGCGCCGAGAACGACAGCGGCTGCTGGCCCGACTGGCCGTAGGCGAGTCGCAGCTTGAAGGCATCGATGAAGTCCGGCAGACGCTCACCGATCGCAGGCTCCTCGTTCAGCACCCACGACAGGCTCGCCTTCGGGTAGACGACCCAGTCCAGGTCGGAGCCGAATGCGCTGTTGTTGTCGATGCGCGCGGCCGCGGTCACGAACAGCCGGCTGTTCAGGCCGAACTGCTGCTGCGCGTACACGCCCAGCGTGTTGTTGTCGAGGTAGTCATCGTCCGTGTACGTCTTGCGCGCCGTCGTACCGACCGTCTCGAGGCCCGGTGCGGCGAACTCGTTGCCCTGCACACCGATGAACTCGATCCGCTTCTGGTAGTACTGCAGGCCGAACGACGTCGCCGACGAGATGCTCTCGCTCAGGCTCGTGTTGACCGTCGCGGCATAGTCGAACGTGTTGTTGTAATGGGTGCGACGGGTCTGGTACTTGTAGCCGAGGCTGGTCGTGGGCCCGAGGAAGTACAGCATCGTATCAGCCGCCGGCGAGATGCGCGGCTGGTACTCCTCGTTCTGCTCGGCCGTGAAGTCCGTGCCCACCGTCAGCCGCTGCGTCAGCCACGGGAAGGTCTTCCAGTTGGCCGTCACGCTGCCCGTCAGGCGATCGATCCCCTGCGTGGCATCGAACACGTAGTAGCGCTCCGGCGGCGCACTCTGGAAGCCGCGCGTGAAGCCGCAGCCATACGGCGATGTCGCCGTGCAGTTCTCGCCCAGGAACCTCGGGTTCGAGAACACCGCACCCCACATCGCACCACCGCAGCCACCCTCGCACGACATCTGCATGTCGTTCTGCACGTAGCCGACACTCACCGAGATGTCGACGTTCTCGTGCGGCAGGATCTGCAGGTTCGCACGCGTGCTGACCTGTTCCTTCCAGTTGTTGCGCTCCGCACCCTCGGCGTCCTCCATGTCGAAGCCGAGATAGTAGCGCAGCGACTCCGCACCGCCCGACACGCTCGCGCTGTACTCCTGGACGCGGCCCGTACGGAAAATCGGACGACCCGCATCCGACTCACGCTGCGTGATGTTCAGCGACTGCACCTCGCCGTCCGGCCCACGCCAGTAGTTCACCGGCATACGGCCTTCCGGATTCATGAACCAGTTCGCGCCCTGCGACGTCGACAGCGTGTAGCGGGTGCCACCCGGCGCACCCTTCTTCGTGATGATGTTGATCACACCACGCGACGCTTCCGTGCCGTACAGCGTCGCGGCGGCCGGGCCCTTCAGGATCTCGATGCTCTCGATGTCGTCTTCGCTGAAGTCGTTCAGGCGGGAGGCGACACCCGAGCCGAACGCCTGGATCGAGATGCCCGAGCCCGTCTCGTTCAGCACCCGCACACCATCCACGTAGATCAGCGGATCACCCGACAGCGAGAACGTCGACGTGCCGCGCACGCGCACCACCGAGCCGCTGCCGACCATGCCCGTGCCCGGCATGATCACGACACCCGGCGCGCGACCGTTGATCAGCTCCTGCACGGAGTTGATCGGCGCGATCTCGACTGCCTCCGCCGCATTCACGGATGCGACCGAGTTGCCGACCGCGCGTCGCTGCGTCCCGCCGACCTGTCCCGTGACGACGATCTGGTCCAGCGCCAGCGCCGACTCCGCCAGCTCGATCCGCAGGTCGCTCGTGCCCACCGCCACCGTGACACTCGCGTCACGGTAGCCCAGCATCACCACGTTCACGGTGACCTGCGCACCCGTCAGCCCCGTCAGCGCAAAGCGGCCGTTGGCGTCCGTTACCGTGCCCCGATCCGTTCCAGCCGCGAACACCTGCGCCCCCGACAGCGGGCGCAGCGAACCACTCGAGACCACCGTCCCGATGACACTGCCACTCTGCGCTTCGGCAGGCGCCGCGAGCGCCAGCAGCGCAGCAACTGTCCAACAGAGTCCCGGGGAAAGTGACCGGCGCAGGCGCGTCCATCCGCGCGCCGGAGGTTGGCCCTTCTGCCGCATGACTGCCTCCTGATGCCGTGACTGGAACGGGAAAGAACGGAGACGGGCGCGATTCCGCGGTGGGAACCGGGGTGCGCACGTCGCACACGATACTGCCTTAGAATTTGTATACATCATGGTAGGCGTCGGCCGCGCCGGCCGCAAGGATTTTGTGCGCGCAACGAGAATCGGATGGGTTCACCAGGCCTGATCGGGTCAGGAGGACGCCGGATCGCCGCCCGGTACGGCACGTCGTCGCGAGGTGGCGAGTGCCAGCCTTGCCCGTCGCCGGGCGGCGGCTCACATTGAGTGTATACAGTTCGATATACCTTCCCGCGGCCGAACGGGACCACCCGCCGGCGCAACCCGACACCGGAAACAGCTCACGGGCATCCAGCCCAGACGACCCGAGAGGCATCTCCATGCGCAAGCGCCCGTCGTGCAGTCCACGCCTGTTCGCTCTCCTCGTTCTGGCGGTGCTCGCACCGGTGCAGGTGCAGGCGCAGGCACAGCCCGAGGCGTGTCCGTGGGACGTGGTGATCCGCAACGGCAGGGTGCTGGACGGCGCCGGCAACCCGTGGATCCTGGCGGACGTTGCGATCCGTGACGGGCGCTTCGCGGAGATCGGCCACGTGCAGGGGTGCGCCCTTCGTGAGATCGATGCGACGGGGCGCTACGTGTCGCCGGGCTGGATCGACATGATGGACCAGTCGGGCGGGGTTCTGCCGCGCAACCCGCTGGCGGAGAACAAGCTGCGGATGGGCGTAACCACGGCGATCGGCGGGGAGGGTGGCCCGCCGGTGCCGGTGGATTCGCTGGCGTCGTACTTCGAGCGGCTGGAGAACCAGGGCATCAGCATCAACTTCGGCACGTACGTGAGCCACGGGAACGCGCGTGGTCCGGTCCTGGGCAACAGCTCCCGGCCCCCCACGCCGGCGGAGCTGGAGCGGATGAAGGAGATCATCGCGCGCGCGATGGAGGCGGGTGCGATCGGGATGACAACGGCGCTGATCTATCCGCCATTGAGCTACACGACGACGGCGGAGCTGATCGAGACGGCCCGTGTCGCGGGCTCCTACGGCGGCATCTACGCCAGCCACATCCGGGGCGAGGGACGCGAGCTGGTCGAGGCGGTCGCGGAGGCGATCGAGATCGGGGAGAAAGGCGAGCTGCCGGTCGAGATCTTCCACCTGAAGGCAGCCTACCAGCCGGGCTGGGGCACGCTGATGGGGCGGGCCGGTGCGCTGATCGACTCGGCGCGTGCGCGCGGGGTGGACGTCGCGGCGGACCTGTACCCGTACACGGCTGGCGGCACCGGTCTCGAGGCGACGATCCCGGCCTGGGCGCACGAGGGCGGCATCGATTCGTTGCGCGCGCGTCTCGCGCGGCCGGACGTGCGCGCGCGCATGAAGCGCGAGCTGGAGACGGGCTCGCCCGGCTGGTGGAACATCGTCGAGGCGGCGGGCGGCTGGGACGGTGTCGTGCTGGTGAATGCGCGCAACGAGCAGAACGCACGCTTCGAGGGGATGACGCTGGAAGAGATTGCGCGCGAGACGGGCAAGGACCCGGCGGACGCGGCGTGGGACATCGTCGCGGCGGGCAATGGCCGCGTCATGGCGATCTACCACATGATGTCCGAGCAGGACATCGAGGAGGCGCTGCAGTTCCCGTGGGTGAGCATCGGCAGCGACGCGGGCGCAGCGCTGCGCCCCGGCTCGGCCGACGTGCTCGGCCTGCCGCACCCGCGCAGCTACGGCACGTTTCCGCGCGTGATCGCGCGCTATGTGAAGGAGCGGGGCGTGCTGACGCTTCCCGATGCGATCCGTCGGATGACGTCGTGGCCGGCCACGCGCATGCGGCTGGCGGACCGCGGCGTGATCCGCACCGGTGCGTGGGCGGACGTCGTCGTGTTCGACCTGGCGACGCTGGCGGATCGCGCGACCTACGATGAGCCGACACTGTATCCCGAGGGCATCGACTACGTGCTGGTGAACGGCGCGGTCGTAATCGACCAGGGCCGCCACACGGGTGAACGGCCGGGCCACGTGCTGTACGGACCGGGCCGGGCGGAGCAACCGGAGAACTGACCATGATGCGACGACGGCGCCCCGTTCGAATCGTCCTGCCCGCACTGCTGCTGTTCGCCGGTGCGTGCGCGCCGGCGCTGCAGTCACAGCGCGAGGATCCGCTTCGGGGGCTCGACACCTTGCTCGAGCGCGCGCGCACCGGAGCGGAGATCCCCGGCCTCGCCCTCGCCGTCGTCCGCAACGACTCGGTCATCTATGCCCGGGGCTTCGGCGTGCTGGAGCAGGGCGGCAGCGAGCGGGTGGATGCCAACACGCTGTTCGCAATCGGCTCCAACACCAAGGCGTTCACGGCCGCGCTCGTCGGCAGGCTGGTCGAGGACGGAAAGATGCGCTGGGACGATCCGGTCACGCAGCACCTCCCGGAGTTCCGGCTGTTCGATCCGTACGTGACGCGCGAGATCACGCTGCGTGACGCCCTGTCGCACCGCAGCGGGCTGGGCAGACGCGGCGACATGATCTGGTACGCCACGCCCTACGATCGCACGGAAGTGATCCGCCGCGTCCGCCACCTCGAGCCCAACACCAGCTTCCGTTCGCAGTTCGGTTACCAGAACATCATGTTCATCGCGGCGGGCGAGGCGGCTGCGAATGCGGGGGGCAGCAGCTGGGACGAGCTGGTCGCGACGCAGCTGCTGCGGCCGCTGGGCATGCGCCGCAGCAACACCAGCGTTCGCGCCCTGGAAGGCGTCGCCAACGTCGCGACGCCCCATACGCGGCGCGCCGGCGACGTGGTGCCGATTGCCTGGCGCAACATCGACAATGCCGGCCCCGCCGGCTCGATCAACTCGAGCGTGCTGGACATGGCGCAGTGGGTCCGCATGCTGCTCGGCGACGGCGAGCTGGACGGGCGCCGTATCCTTGCCGAGGCAACCGTGCGCGAGATCCAGGCACCGCACACGATCGCCGGCACCGGCACCGACTCGCTCTTCCCCATGCGCCACTTCAGCGCCTACGGGCTCGGTCTGGGCTTGAGTGACTACTATGGCCGCAAGCTGCTCATGCACAGCGGCGGCATCGACGGCATGCTGTCCACGGTGGCATTGCTGCCGGAAGAGAACCTGGGCCTGGTCCTGCTGACCAACAGCGACGCGCACTCGATCTACGGGCCCCTGACGTACGACATCATCGACCGGTTGATCGGTGCTCCGCGCCGCGACCTGACGGCGCGCGCGATCGCGAACGACGTCGACGCGCGCGCAACGGCGCAGAAGGCGGAGCAGGAGATGGAGGCCCGGCGCGTGACGGGCACGCGTCCGTCCCTCGCACTGGAGGAGTACGCCGGCACCTATGACAGCCAGCTCTATGGTGCTGTCGATATCGTGCTGGAGAACGGCCGGCTGGTCGCCACACGCTTCGACACGCTGCGGGCGCCGCTCGAGCACTGGCACTACGACACGTTCCGTGCGACGTGGTCCGACGCGGCACTCGGTCGCAGCCTGATCACGTTTGCGCTGGATGCGACCGGCAAGGTCGCTTCGCTCGAGGTCGACGGCCTTGGCAGGTTCCGCCGCGCACCTGCGAAAGGGCGGGATCGCTGACGCAGGACGTCGCCTGAGGTCCTTCATTCAGGAGCAACACCATGCCACGACGTGCCCGCATCGTTCTCGCGATGCTTTTCGTGTTCGCGAGCGGTGCCAGCCCTGCCCGGGCGCAGCAGCTGCGCGGGCTGGATGAGTACGTGAACCGCGCCATGGCCGAATGGGAGGTCCCCGGCCTGGGCCTCGCGATCGTGCACCGCGATTCGGTCGTGTATGCGAAGGGATTCGGTGTGCGCGAGCTGGGCAGCAGCGCGCGGGTGGACGAACACACGATGTTCGCGATCGGCTCCTCCTCCAAGGCCTTCACCGCCCTGCTCCTCGCCGCGCTGATCGACGATGGTGCCGCGAAGTGGGACGACCGGGTGATCGAGCATCTCCCCTGGTTCCAGGTGTTCGACCCGTACGTCACGCGGGAGATGACGCTGCGCGACGTGCTCAGCCACCGCAGCGGGCTCTCGCGCGGCGATCTGCTCTGGTACGGCAGCGACATGTCGCGCGAGGACGTGGTCCGACGCGTGCGCTGGCTGGAGCCGTCGTGGAGCTTCCGCTCGCAGTTCGGCTACCAGAACATCATGTACCTCACGGCCGGTGAGGTCGTGGAGGAGCTGAGCGGCAGCACGTGGGACGAGCTGGTGCGCGAGCGCATCTTTGCGCCGCTCGGCATGCGCACGAGCAGCACGACGGTCGACGCGCTCGCGTCGATGGACAACGTCGCGACGCCGCACACGCGTGTCGAGGAGCGAGTCACGCCGGTAGCGTGGCGCGACATCGACAACGCCGGCCCGGCCGGCTCCATCAACTCCAACGTGCGGGAGATGGCGGCGTGGGTTCGGCTGCAGCTCGGGCGCGGCGAGTATGACGGCCGGCGCATCGTGAGCGAAGCGAACCACCGCGAGATGTGGTCGCCGCACACCATCATCCAGATCGACACCGCGAGCGAGCGGCTGTACCCGGAGACGCACTTCCGCACGTACGGCCTGGGCTGGTTCATGGAAGACTATCGCGGCCGCAGGCTCGTGCATCACGGCGGCAACATCGACGGCATGAGCGCGCTGGTCGCGATGATGCCGGAGCACGACGTCGGGCTCGTCATCCTCACGAACATGAACGGCTCGGGCCTGCCGGCCACGCTGATGCGTCGCATCTTCGACCTGTACATCGACGGGCCGGGCCGCGACTGGAGCGCCGAGGTGCTGGCGTTCACGAAGCAGCGCATGGAGCAGGCGGAGGCACGGCAGGCGTCGCGCGACTCCGCGCGCGTGCGGGACACGAGTCCGTCGCTCGCGCTGGAGCGCTACGCCGGCACCTACGACAGCCGCCTCTACGGGCAGTTCGTCGTATCGTTCGAGGACGGGGGTCTGCGCGCCACGTACGGCCCCGCGTTCGACGGCACGCTCGAGCACTGGCACTACAACACGTTCCGGGCGAACTGGGAGGATCCGCAGCTCGGCACGACGATGCTGACGTTCACGCTGAACGCGCGCGGCGAGCCCGGCACACTGGACGTCGAGGGGATGGGCGAGTTCAACAGGCAGGCAGACAGTTCCACACAGGCCGCGGGGGGAATCCGGTGATGCGGAAGCGACAGAGCGAACCAGTTCCGACGTGTACGGTGCAGGCTGCACGAGCGACGTGCGACGCGGACGACCGCGGAGTGCCCGGTGCAGGGCTGATGCGGTCGACGCGCTCACGCGCGCTGCGCTCCCCCTTCGCGCTGGCTCCGCTGCTGCTGCTCGGCGGCTGCATCGCCGCGGCACCGGCCGACCAGGCGGTCGAGCCGGCGCAGGGCTACGAGGAGGTCGCCGCCGCACTGGAGCAGCTGATCCGGCACGAGATGGCGGACAAGGACCTGCCGGCG
>DASTYK010000118.1 GCA_035764935.1 Longimicrobiales bacterium
CAGGCCGAGCGAGTCGACCAGCGCGAGCGCATGCGCGTGCATGGCTGCCGACCGTTCGTATGCGCCGTTGTGCATGAGGGCGACGCCGCGTTCCGTCACGGCGTTCATGTAGGTGGAGTCGTGCGCCGCACCGGTTTCATCGTAGACGGCGATCGCGGCGGCGAGCAGGGAATCGGCACGTGCAAAGCTGCCCTGCTGGTTGGCCGCGACGCCGAGCAGGATGAGCGGGATGGCCCGCGACTCCGTGGCCGCGTTCGCTGCGCCGGCGGCCAGCACGGCCTCCTCGAGCATCTCCTCGGCGCTTTCGAACACGCCCAGGTTCGAGTACACCCGCCCGAGCATCGTGAGCATCTCCGCCTGCAGTCGTGGCTGATTCGCGAGCTCGGTGCGTACGCGCTCGGCGCCGCGGTCGACGAGCTGGCGCACGCGCATCGTGTCCGTGCGCTCGGTGCGCACGCCGAGCGGGTCGGCGCTGTCGAACATGCCGAGCAGAAACGCCATCACCTCCTCGGCGCTGCGGCGCGCGGCGTCCGCAGTGTCGCGCTCGCGTGCGGCGGTGCGCGCCTGCCACAGCGTCGAGGCCAGCCCGCCTGCCAGTGCGATCGTTACGAGCGCGGCGGCCACGATCGGCGCCCGGTTCCTGCGCGCGAACTTGCGGGCGCGGTACACGAGCGTCGGCGCCCGCGCCTGTACCGGCAGCCCCGCGCGATGCCGCTCCAGGTCGTCGAGCAGCTGCTGCGCGGAGCCGTAGCGGCGGGCCGGATCGGGATCGAGCGCACGCAGCGTGATGATGTCGAGGTCCCCCTCGAGGCGCCTGCGCAGCTTCGCGGGCGTCGTCGAGCGCGCGGCTGCAGCCGCGTGTGCTGTCGACACGGGATCGTCCGGTGAAGCGGGTCCGACCAGCAGGCTCGGCCGGGGTGCGATCCGGTCCGGGTCCATCGTCCGCCGGTCACCACCGAAGGGCCCGCTGCCGGTCAGCAGCTCGAAGAGCACCGCGCCCAGCGCGTACACGTCCGCCGCCGTCGACACCGCCTCACCGCGCAGCTGCTCGGGCGCGGCGTACTCGGGCGTGAGCACGCGGACGCCCGTCCGCGTCATCGACGAGGTCTCGTCCTCGGTGAGCAGCCTGGCGATGCCGAAGTCGAGCAGCTTCGGAGCGCCGTCCTTCGCGACCATGATGTTCGACGGCTTCAGATCGCGGTGGACGACCAGCTTCTGGTGAGCGAACTGGACTGCAGCGCAGATCGTGCAGAAGAGCGCGAGCCGCTCGTCGATGCCCAGGCAGTGGCGATCGCACCAGGTCGTGATCGGCTCCCCGTCGACGAGCTCCATCACCAGGTACGGCCGTCCGTCCTCGCTTGCGCCGCCGTCGTAGAGCCGCGCGATGTGCGGATGCTCGAGCCCGGCCAGGATGCGACGCTCGAGCCGGAAACGCGCGAGGATCTCGTCCGTGTCCATGCCGCGCTTCACGAGCTTGAGCGCGACCTGCTTCTCGAACTGACCGTCCGCGCGCTCCGCGAGGTAGACCGCACCCATCCCGCCGCGCCCGAGTTCCCGCTGGATGCGCCAGGGCCCGACACTGGTCACCGCGCGCTCATCGTCGTCGTCGATGAGCGCGGCCCAGACCATGGCTGGATCGTTGTCGAGGAGGGTGCTCTCCTCGTCGGCGAAGCGGAGCAATTCCTCGACACGCGAGCGGAGCTCCGGGCGGCGGGCGCACGCTTCGTCGAGCGCGGCCGCACGCGCGCCGGGATCGAGATCGATGACCCGCTCGAGCAGCGCGTGCGCTTCTGCCGCGGTCGGCAGGTCGGTCATGCGGAGGTGTGCGGCTGCGGGCCGCCGCCCAGCGCCTGTGCCAGCCAGGCCCGGGCCACGCGCCACTCCCGCTTCACGGTCGGGGAGCTCACACCCAGCGCTTCCGCCGTCTCCTCGACGGACAGGCCGGCGAAGAAGCGGCACTCCACGACGTTCGCCTGGCGCGGACTGAGCGTTTCCAGCTCGACCAGCGCATTCTCGAGGTCGAGGACCTCCGCGGACAGCCGATCGGTGCTGCCCGCGAGCGCGTCCACGCCGAGCAGCACGTTGCCACGGTCGCGCGTCGCACGACGCCGCGCCGCGTCGACCAGCACCTGCCGCATCGCGCGTGCAGCGATCCGGAAGAAGTGGACGCGGTCACGGGCCAGCAGGCCCGCACCGGGCACGAGCTTCAGGTAGGCTTCGTGCACCAGCGCCGTCGTGTTCAGCGTCTGTTGATTCGACTGCCGCACGCGATGCGCGAGCCGGCGCAGCTCGTCGTACGTGCGGGCGTAGAGCTGCTCGAAGGCGGCGCTGTCACCGGAGTCCGCCGCCTGCAGCAGCTCGGTGACCGACTGGTCTTTTTGCACTGCGGTACTCGGGTGAAGGACTTACACGATCGTCATTGCAACGAGCGTGGATGCCACGGCGCCGAGGCTCGCCGCGACGAGCGCGAGCGGAAGCTGCGTCGTGACGTGATCCATCAGGTCGCCGCCACATGCCAGCGACGAAAGGATCGTCGTATCCGAGATCGGCGAGCACTGGTCGCCGAACACCGCGCCGCCGAGCACCGCACCGAAGCACACGGCGATGTAGGACGGGTCGGGCAGCACCGCCCAGGCGAGCGGCATCGCGAGCGGGAACACCACTGCGTATGTGCCCCACGAAGACCCGATCGAGAACGCGACCGCCATGCAGATCACCATGAAGATCGCCGGCAGCAGCACGGGCTGGATGATGCTGCTGGTCGTCTCCACGATGAACTGCGCGGTCCCGAGCTGGCCGGAGACGTAGCCGAGCGTGACGGCGAGGCCGAGGATGACGGCGCCGATCGTGACGCCCTTGCAGCCGTCGATGAACCCGTCCACCGCCTCCGACAACGACATGCCCTTGGCCAGTGCGACGCCGAACGCAACCAGCACGGCCATGCCGAACGCCTCGGCAATGTAGACCGTCCCCTGTCCGCCCTGGAGCTGCACCCACAGGTACGGGATGATCGCGACACCGAGCAGCGTGCCCATCGGCAGCAGGAAGGAGATCTTGCCGCTCCTGTAGTTCTCCGGCACGCGCACCTGCGTCAGCTCGTCGGCGGCGAGCGGCTTGGCGCCGGGCGCGTTCAGTGCGCCCGTCTCGCGTGCACGCTCCCGCGCCCGCTTCATCTTGCCGCCGACCCATGGCAGCCAGCCGAGCGCGAACAGCAGCGTCATGCCGACTGCGAAGAAGCCGTAGAAGTTGTAGCGCAGCGAGCCGAAGAAGAACCCGACCGCATCTTCCGTCGTCGCAAACAGCGGGATCGTGCCGACGATCAGTCCGCCGACATAAAGAGGCCATGCATTGAACGGCAGGATCGTCGCGGCCGGCGAGGCGGTCGAATCGACGATGTAGCTCAGCTCCTCGTGCGAGACACGCTGCCGGTCCGTCACGGGACGCACCGTGGTCCCAGCCAGGATGGTGGAAATAGTGCCGCCCTGGTGGAAGACCATGCCCATCAGCCACGCGAAGAACATGGCGGAGCGCGGGCCACGCACGATCTTCTCGCCTGCCCATTCCGCAAACGCGACGGCCCCGCCCGTGCGCGTCCAGATGCCGATCAGGCCCCCCAGCGCCCACAGATAGACCAGCAGGATGAGGGCGTACTGCTCACTGCCGATCGCGGGGATCAGGAACTCGCTCACGATGTTCAACCGGCCGCTCACGATTCCACCCACGGCCACACCCAGGAACAGGGAGGTCACGACCTCGCGCGTCACGAAGACGAGCACCAGCGTCGTCAGGGCGGGCAGCAGGCTCCAGACGCCGATGTGCGCGCCCTCCTCGGGCATTTCGCCTGCCGCAAAGAACCAGAGGAGCAGCAGCACCCCGATCAGCGCAGCACCGGTGATGAGCCGGCGCACGAGCTTCGGACGCGAGGTCGCTTCCTCGGGTTCCGGCAGGGTGTCGGGAACGTCGGGGCTCGTCGTTGCCATTCATAACTGTCGGCTGGGGAACTGCACCGCTCCGCGAACTGCGGCGGAGGCGGCAGGCTCCGTCTACGTCGTTGTGGCCAGAAGAGGCTCCCAAGGTAGGCCTGTGCGGCGGTCAGGGCAAACGGTTTGATGAAAAAAACCGGCCGCTCGGCGCTCTCTGTGCGCAAGCCGTTCCGTCTCCCGCGCGAGGTACGGGCGGCCCGCCTGCGGATGGGAGTTGGAAATCGGTCTCCCCGTCAGTTCGCCGGAACGGTGCGCTCGCGGGCCCAGGCCCGCAGCGCCGCAACCTTCTCGCTCATGACCCGGGCGAGCGGCCGCGTGCTCCGTGCCTCGGTGAGCAGCGCCGCCGTGGAGAGCGGCTGCTGCGCGGCAAATGCGGAGTACAGCGCGGCCACGATCACCTGCTCGAGCTCCGCGCCGCTGAACTCCTCGGTGGCGTCGGCGATCGCGTCAAGGTCGAACTGCGCCGGGTCCTGGTTCCGGCGCTGCAGGTGGAGCTGCACGATCTGGCGTCGCGTGGCGGTGTCCGGCAGATCGACGAAGAACACCTCGTCGAAGCGCCCCTTGCGGAGCAGCTCCGGCGGCAGCCGCTGCACGTCGTTGGCCGTTGCCACGGTGAACACCGGCGCCTTGCGGTCCTGCAGCCAGGAGAGGAAGGAGCCGAACACGCGCTGCGACACGCCGCCATCCTCACCGCTGCCATTGCCCGCGAACGCCTTTTCGATCTCGTCGATGAAGAGCACGCACGGCGCCACCTTCTCGGCGACGTCGCACGCGCGCCGGAAGTTCTTCTCCGTCTCGCCGATGTACTTGTTGTAGAGCGCGCCCGGGTCCAGTCGCAGGAGCGGGAGCCCCCATTCGTGGGCAACCGCGCGCGCCGAAAGGCTCTTGCCGCAACCCGGCACGCCGATCAGCAGCAATCCCCTGGGAAACGAGAGACCGAATTCCGCAGCCTTCTTCGGTGAGCGGATGATGTGCGTGCGCTTGGACAGCCAGTCCTTCAGACCTTCGAGCCCGGCGACCGCACCCAGCGCCTCCTCCGCCGGGTAATACTCGAGCACACCCTCCCGCTCCACGATCTCCTTCTTTGCGCGGATCACGTGGGCGATGTCGTCTGCCGTGAGCCGGCCGTCCTCCACGATCGCGCGTGTCAGCACCTTCTCCGCTTCCAGCAATGTCAAACCGCGCAAGCCCTCGAGCAGTCGGTTCTCCTCCTCGGTCGTGAGCTGCACCCCCGACTGGCCGTGATTCACGTCGCGCAGGATGCGCTGCATCAGGCGCCTGAACTCTGCCGTGTCCGGCGCAGGCAGCTCCACCGTGGCCGACAGGCGACGCAGCGCTTCCGGCAGCTCCAGTGCGACGCCGCTCAGAACGATCGCTCCCGGCTGCTGCGACAGCTGCGTGGCGATCTCCCGCAGCCGCTCGGCGTAGCCGCTGTCCTGCAGCAGGGGCTCGACGCCCGCGAGATAGTAGAGCCCGTGGACGGTGGACGAGCCGACGTGCGCGAGTGCCTGGGCCGGATCCGTGGTGCCGTAGACCGCATTCTCGTTGCCGTCGCGACGCAGCCCCCTCGTGCGCGACCACTGGAACAGCGGCAGCGTCATCCGGTCGGCCAGCAGCCGGAGCAGCGTGAGCACGCGCTCCTCTTCGATGGTATCCAGCACGATGAGCCCCTGGCGGGACTTCATCAGCAGCTCGAGATCGGCGAGCGTGTCGGTCATGTATGCGGAGCAGCAGACCCGGCCGTGGGGGCAGTGCAGCTTGCGCGGAGCCATCTGACGCGCCAGCCTGCAGAACGATTCAACGTAGAATCACGGCTGCACGCGGTCAAACCGCTTCCCCGTGCCGGGAACCATCATGCGCTTCACCACCGCAATCGCTGCACTCCTCGCCCTGTTCGCCTGTACGTCACCCGGGCGAACGGGCAGCGACGCGGTATCGCCACCCGTAGCACTGCGCGTGATGACGTTCAACATCCGCGCGGGCAACGGTGACCTGGACCGGATCGCCGGCGTCATTCGCGATGCTGCGCCGGACATCGTCGGTCTCCAGGAGGTGGACGTGCATTTCTCGCCGCGCAGCAACTTCGTCGACCAGGCGGCCACGCTCGCCCGCACGCTCCGGATGCACGTCCGCTTCGCTCACATCTACGACCTGCCGCCGGACAGCGCAGGCAGACAGCCCCGCCGCTACGGCGTCGCAATGCTCAGTCGCTACCCCGTGCTGGATTTCCGCAACCACGAGCTGCACCGGCTCTCCACGGTCGAAGCGGAAGCAGCACCGAAGCCCCGCAGCGGCTTCCTCGAGGCCCTGCTCGACGTGAACGGCACACGCGTTCGCTTCTTCAATACCCACCTCGACTACCGCGGGGACCCGGCACTGCGCACGACGCAGGTCCGCGAAACGCTCGAAATCCTCGGTGACAGCCGCATCCCGACGCTGCTGGTCGGGGATCTGAACGCGCGTCCCGATGCAGGCGAGCTCCAGCCGCTGCTCGCGCGGCTGCACGATGCGTGGGGTGACCAGGCAGATCCGGGCTACACCTTCCCCGCCCACGCACCCGATCGGCGTATCGACTACGTCCTGCACTCGGATCATTTCCGTGTGCGTAGCGTCGAGGTGCTGGAATCGACCGCGTCGGATCACCGACCCGTCGTCGCGGACCTGCTCATGAGGTCGGAACGGGAATGACGGGACGTCGTCGGAACGTCCCGTCCCCCTGGCTGGGACTCGTGCGGCGCGCTACTGCGCGATCGAATAGCCGGAGAAATGAATCGTCGAGAAGCTGACACGCCGCGCCGGGCGATCATCCGTACCCGCCATCAGCTCGAGCAGTGACCTGGTCAGGCTGTCGATGTACCAGGCGGAAACGGGTGCGTCGCTCAGGGCGTCCTCGCTGCAGCGGCTGTAGTCGATCGTGACGTGGACCGGTACCGGGAACTCGAAGTGGTCGAGCGCGTTCGCCGTGAGATCCACTTCCATGTACGGCGATGCCGGCAGCGTCAGCGTGATCGTGGTCGGCAGAAGCACGGCCCCGACCGGGATCACCACGCGCGTGCCGTCCAGCTCGAGTGTCCCACCCAGGACGCCGACCGTCCGGGACACCGAGCGGGTCTCATCGCTGGGGCAGGCCACGAGTCGCGTTGCGGCAAGCGCTTCTGCCGTCGCAACATCCGGCGCCAGCCCGAGCGGCTCGCCCGGCGAATGATCGCCGCAGGCGACGAATGCGGCTGCGCCCAGCAGGACCAGCGCGGTACGACTCGAGGTTGACGCCATTGTCTGCCTCCCCAATGATGCTGTCTGATCTATTTCTTTTTCAGCCGTTAGCAAGACTCGCGCCGCTGTGAGGTGCTCATGTCGGAATCGCGGGACCTGCTCGACGAGGGGCTGCGCCACGAGAAGGCCGGTGCCGTCGATCGAGCGCTTGATCGCTACGTCGCCGCACTCCAGGCCACGGAAGATCCGGCAGAACGCAGCGAGGCATGGCGCCGCCAGGCGCATGTCCGGCGGTTGCGATGCGAGTGGGAGAACGCGCTAACGGCTGCGCGCGAGGCAGCAAATATTGCGCAGCAGGCGGGCCTCCGCGACGCACTGGCGGAGGCGCTGAACGCCGAGGCTGCCGTGTACCAGTCGCGCGGCGAGTACGATCTGGCGCGCACCCTGTATACGCGCATTCCCGCCGAGACCGCCGATCCGCGCATCAGCGGGGTCGCGCTCCAGAACCTCGCCTCGCTCTGCGCGATGGAGGGCGACTACAGGGCTGCCGAGAGCCATTTCCGCCGGGCGCTCGATGCGTTCGAGCAGGCGGGCTACGAATGGGGCCGCGCACACGTTCTGAACAATTTGGGTCGTCTCGCGTTCGAGCAGGATCGTCTGGACGAAGCGGCGGAACTGCTGCTTCGGGCGATCGACGAGACGAAGCTGATGGACGATCTCGATCTGCTCGCTCTTGCGCGCCTGAACTTCGCGGAGGTGCTGCTCGCACGTTCGGAGTGCAGCGAAGCGGAGTCGCTCGTGAGCGCGTCGCTCGGTCACTACGCGACCGTGGGCAACCAGTGGAGGCGCATCGAGTGCCTGCGTGTTCTCGGTGACCTGCACGTCTGCAACGGTTCGACGGACACGGCGCAGCGGTTCTACGAGATTGCGCTGCAGGTCGCGGAGGAAATCGGCGCGAAACCGGAGCAGGTGCAGCTGCGCGCGCGCCTTGACCGGCTCGAGGCGGTGTGAGCGTGCGGTCACTGCTTCCGGTGCTCGCTCTGGTGCTGCCGGTCGCGTGCGCGCCGGCCGTGGGTGCGGGCGGTGCGCAGTCCGTAGCACCGGGTGCGACGTCCACGCCGCGTGATGCGCGCGCGGATTCCGCCGTCGCCGCACTGCACCGTCTGTTCGACGAAGCCTGGGCGGAGGACCTGCGTGCAAATCCGCTGTTCGCGAGCCGGGTCGGCGTGCGCGATTATGATGCGCTGCTGCCGGACCCGTCGGAGCGCGCGGAGCGGGAGCGGCTGCAGCAGCTGCGGGTGCGGCTGGTACGGCTCGACTCCATTGATCGCCAGGTGCTGCCACGCGACGAGCAGATCAACGCGGACATCTTCCGGCGGCTGAGCGAGACCGCAGCACGCGAGATCGAGCTGCGCGGCTACCTGATGCCCTTCACGACGTTCGTGCCGTTCTACTCGTCGCTGCCGGAGATGGCGGAGTTCATGCCGCTCGAGTCGGTCGCGGCCTACGAGGACTACCTCGCGCGGCTGCGTGGCCTGCGCGGCCATTTCGACGCGTACATCGATCTGATGCGTGCCGGTCTGCGTGAGGGCGTCACGATCCCTCGCGTCGTGCTGGAAGGCGTGCTGGACGACCTGGACGCGCAGCTCGTCAACGACCCGTCGCAGAGCCGCTTCTACCTGCCGTTCGTCGACATGCCGGAGCGCATCGCGGCAGCGGAGCAGGGGCGGCTGCGCCGCGAAGGCGCGGACGCGATCCGGACTTCGGTGGTTCCGGGCTACCGGGCGTTCCGCGAGTTCATGGCGAACGAGTACATACCGAACGCGCGGTCGGAGATCGGTGCGTCAGCGCTACCTGGCGGGCGGTCGTTCTACGAGCACCGAGTCCGCATGTACACGACGCTCGATATCACGCCTGACGAGGTCCACGAGCGTGGGCTGGCGGAGGTACGGCGTATCCGTGGCGAGATGCAGGCGATCATCGAGCAGACCGGCTTCGACGGCAGCTTCGCGGAGTTTCTCGCGTTCCTGCGCACGGACCCGCAGTTCTATCCCCAGTCGGAGGAAGAGCTTCTCGAGGCGTACGCGCTCGTGCTGAAGCGCATGGATGGTGAACTGCCGCGGCTGTTCAGCACGCTGCCGCGCACGCCCTACGGCCTCCGACCGATTCCGGATTACATGGCGCCGAAGATGACGACGGCGTACTACCGCCCTCCCGCGGGGGACGGATCGACCGCGGGCTATTACTACGTCAACACCTACGACCTGAAGAGCCGACCGCTGTACGAGGTCGAGGCGCTTTCCTTCCACGAGGCTGTGCCCGGGCACCACCTGCAGAACGCCATCGCGATGGAGCTGGGCGAGGTTCCGCAGTTCCGCCGCTTCGCGGGGTTCACGGCGTTCGGTGAGGGCTGGGGGCTGTACGCGGAGCGGCTCGGTCTCGAGGTGGGGTTCTACACGGACCCCTACGCCAACTTCGGTCGCCTCTCCTACGAGATGTGGCGCGCGCTGCGCCTCGCCGTCGACACCGGCATCCACTGGAAGGGCTGGTCCCGGCAGCAGGCGATCGATTTCATGGCAGAGAACTCCGCGCTCGCATTGCACAACATCACCGCGGAAGTCGATCGTTACATCTCCTGGCCCGGCCAGGCACTCGGCTACAAGATGGGTGAGCTCGCGATCCGCGACCTGCGCGCGCAGGCAGAGCGCCGGCTCGGCGATGCGTTCGATGTACGTGACTTCCACGACGTCGTGCTCGGAAGCGGCGAAGTGCCGCTCGACGTGCTGACGGAGAACGTCGAGAGCTGGGTCGAACGCGTCGCTGCCGCTACGGCCGCGGCGTCGGGCCGTACGCGTCCGTGATCGCGCCGTACACGCCGGCACGCACCAGCCCGAAGTCGGTGAGACCCGTCGCAGGGATCACCTGCGTGAGGTAGACGACGACCAGCCGCTCCTGCGGGTCCACCCACGCAGCGGTGTGATACGCGCCGTTCCAGCCGAACTCACCCACGCTCCCCAGAGTGCCGCGCTCCCCGAGGTCCATGACCACGAACACGCCCAGGCCAAAGCCGACGCCTTCCTCCCACGGGTACAGGTCGCCGGTGTGATTCACCGTCATGAGCTGCACGGACTTCGGTGAGAGTATGCGCACACCATCCAGCGTTCCGCCCTGCAGCAGCATCTGCAGAAAGCGCGCGTAGTCCCCCGCGGTCGAGAGCAGGCCTGCACCGCCGGAAAAGCTTTTGCGCGGGCCATCCACGTACTCGCCCTGTCCAACCGTCGTGCTGGCGTCCGGCGCGCGGACGAGCCTGTCGCTTTCATTGATTCCGTACACCGTGGCGAGGCGGTCGCGCTTCGCCGCCGGCAGGAAGAACGACGTGTCCGGCATACGGAGCGGCAGGAAGATCCGCTCGCGCAGAAACGCGTCCAGGGGCTGACCCGATGCGCGCTCGATCACGACGCCCAGGATGTCCGTCGAGTAGCCGTACACGAACTCTTCACCCGGCTGCGCGTCGAAGGGAAGGGCGGCCATGCGTGCTACGGTCTCGGCGATCGGCTCGTCGCGACCCGCGAAATACCAGCCCGAGATGCCGGCCGCTTCCCAGCGGTCGCGCGCCAGGCCGTACCCGTAGCCGATCCCGGACGTGTGCGTCAGCAGGTCGCGCAGCGTGATCGGGCGCATTGCCGGCACGACGTCGTACCCGCCGTCCTCGCGCGCCACGGCCACGGTCGTGCTGTCGAACTCGGGGATGTACTTCGCGACCGGATCGCTCAGCAGCAGCTCGCCCTCCTCCTGCAACATCAGCACGCCCACGGTGGTCACGAGCTTGGTCATCGACGCGATTCGAAAAATCGCGTCCGGGCGCATCAGCTCGTCCGCCTCCAGGTCCCGCCAGCCGAACGCGTGCTCGAGCACCGTGTCCCCGTCACGCAGCACCATCAGCACCCCGCCCGGAAGCCTGCCCGCGCTCACCTCCCGGCCCAGGGTGCGCGTCAAGCGGTCGAGCACAGCGCCCGACATGCCGGCTTCCGAGGGCAGCAGCGCCGTCGTCTGCGCGCCGGCGGGCACGGCGGCAGACAGGAGCAGCATACACGCGATGACGAGCCGTCGGATACCGGCTGCCGGCAGGAACTTCTGTTCGCGCAACCTGCTCCCGACCTTCCAGCGTCGTGCTGTCCTCATGCGCCCCCGCGTCGTCGTCTCGTTTGCATTGTGCCTGCGAGTGTCGCTGCAGATTGCCGCAGTGCGCAAGGACTCTGGCGTTTTGCGCGTGGGGGCGGGCGGGAGGTCTGTCCGGGTGAAGCATGCAACTCGTGTTGGGGCACGTAGTTACGCAACCGGCCACGGAGTGGTGCGGACCTTGTCATAGGAGGGGGTGCCTGACACCTGCGGTCGTGACGATGCGACTGCGCAATGCGACGAAGCATGCAGGCGAGACAGACCGTCAGCGCGGCGGTTGCCCTGGGACACAGTGGCAGCCGCCGCTGGCGTGTTCGGCAGCACTCCGCTCGCGTCGTCACGAGGGCGACGCTGCGGTGCGACGGAGCACCCGGGAGGCGAAGTGTTCACACGCGCTATACGAATCGCGGCCGGCGCACTCCTGGTCGGTGTCACGACGGCATCGGCACAGGATCACCGCGCATCCATCACGGCGTTCGCGGGCAGTGCGGCGTACAGCGGTCTGGCGGCGGGCGAGGCGGACGAGCTGCTGCTCGAGCCGGGCGCATTCTTCGGGACGCATGCCGAGCTGTTCTTCGGCCGCCTGGGCCTGCGGCTCGGCGCCGGCTACGCCAGTCCCTCGCTGGAGAACGACGCATCGACCGGCGTGAAGCTGCTGACCGGCGATGCGAACCTGGTCTGGCGCCTGCGCCGGCCCTACCCGAACACCTTCTTCCAGCCCTACGCCGTGCTCGGTGGCGGCCTCATCCGATACCAGCTGGATGGTGATGCGGCCGGATTCGGAGCCGCGCAGTGGGAAGAGGACCCCGCGACGCGCGGGACCGTGGTCCTCGGCATCGGAACGGACCTGGGACGGGGTCCCGTCGCAGTCCGCCTCGAGCTGAGCGACATCATCGGACTTTCTTCGCCGGTGACCAGCGCGGACGGCGATCGCTTCGGTCCCGTCCAGCACGTGGTGCTCACGTTCGGGCTGAGCCTGCGCGGCGGCAGCCTCGGTCTGCCACCGCGGCCCGAGCCGCGCCCGGTGGCGATCGGGCCCTCGCCTCGGCCGCGCCCCGTGCCGCCACGCGCCACCACGCCGCAGCCTTCGCCGCGACCCTCGCCGCGGCCGGCCCCACCCCGGACGGAGCCCACGGTCGACGATGACGTTCCTGACGTCACGCGTCCGGCGCCGCCGGTTACCGATCCGAGCGGGCCTCGACCGGATCCCAACGTGGTCGCGCCGCCGCGCACAGCGCATCCGGACCCGAACGTTGCGATTCCGCCAGTGACGGAGCCGACGCCGACACCGACGCCGACGCCGACGCCGACACCGACGCCGACACCGACGCCGACACCGACGCCGACGCCGACGCCGGACCCCACACCCACCCCGGTGGTCGACGACAGCACGTACGTGAACGGCCGTCTCTTCACCGTGCGTGTGAGCTGGGATGCAACGGATCCGGCGGCGGGCCGTCGAGCGGGGATGCTGGCGCTCGCGCTCAAGGAGGCGGGGGTTCCGGCGCTCCCGGTCGACACCGCCGCGGCTACGGGTGGGGTTCGGCGATGGGGAGCGTGGCGGAACGCTGCCGATGCGAAGCGGTTCGGCGAATATGTCGAGAGCGGCTACGACCTGGACTGGGAGTGGGTCCACATCGACAAGGAGGAGCGCATGACGACAGCGGTCGTCGCCGCGAGTCACGCGTTCGTGGATGCACTCGGCAAGCCCAACGGCAAGCCCAAAGGCAGGGCGGCCCCGTAACATCGAGCCGGACCGGCGGGTGGTAGAACGGATGCGCGGCAGCGGAGCTCACCCCCGCTGCCGCGCATCGTTTTCATGAACCCGACGCGTTCTACCGGTTCAGCCAGTACGCGACCTTCACGAGGAACGTGTTGTCCGGATGCAGCTCCATGAGCTCGCGGTAGTCGCGGTGCCACGGCTGCCGGTCCACGTCGTTCTCGAACGCTTCGCGCCCGTGCGCCCAGACGACATACACGGTCGAGCCCGGCAGGTACTCCCAGCGCAGCACCGCGTTGGTCCGCAGCTGCGTGAACTTGAACGACATGCTCGCATCCGCCGGCGGCGTCCACGACTGGAAGCGGGCGTCGTAGTCGGCGGCGTCCGGCGTCGCACTCAGCTCGCGGATGTCGGAGTACGTGCCGGAGCTGACGAACGGTTCACCATAGAACTCGAAGGACAGGTCGGGCGTCATCGCGTAGTTGATGCGCATGCTGAGCGAGACCGTCCGCTGGTCGAGGTGCGCGAACGCGTAGTGCGTGGTTCCCTGATCATCGACGAAATTGCCGAACCACTGTGCGTCGTTGTCATCGTTGCTCACGTCGAGGCCGAGCTGCGCCTGCAGGCTGGTGGACAGGCGCACGGTGAGCGACGGGCTGATCGAGACGCCGTGGGAGCGGCCTTCGTCCTCGTAGAACAGGTTCACCCAGAGCGAGG
Organism: Longimicrobiales bacterium; assembly: GCA_035764935.1. Classification (NCBI taxonomy): domain Bacteria; kingdom Pseudomonadati; phylum Gemmatimonadota; class Longimicrobiia; order Longimicrobiales; species Longimicrobiales bacterium. The sequence goes on from DASTYK010000118.1 coordinate 13,813, forward strand.
GCGCGAGCATCCTCCGGCTGTCCGCATTGAATCCGAACCACGGGTAGAACCCGCTCGAGGAACGCACCGCCGGCCCGCCGCGCGAGCAGCGGTCACAGTAGGACTCGCCGAGGGCACCGAGCGTGGCGCCGGCATGCAGGTCCCAGTTGTTGTGCAGGCCGATGTGGGCGTTCGTGTTCACGGCATTGTCGAGGCGGAGTCCCGACGTGTTCCAGCGCTGCCAGTGATTCGCATTGATGCGCAACCAGCGGTACACCGAGGTGGGCGACTGGAAGCTGAGCGAGCCCCAGGTGCTCCAGTCGAGGAGGTCTGCGCGCCGCAGGTATCCCAGGTCGTTCACCTCGAAGCCCGCGGACTGATGCACGAGACTCGTCTCGAACCGCGTGATCCCGCCACCGTATTTTCCGACCTTGATCTGTTCGGCGTGTCCGGTCAGCGAGGTGCGTGCCTCGTCGACGTCGTGGTCGTCACCGGGCATCTGGAAGTAGTGTACGGCGCTGCGCTGGGTGCGCAGGATCGATTCCGGTGAGCCAGCGACCCGTGATGCCGCCACGGATGCCGCGATCTCGTAGTCGCTCCGGAAACGGTTGCGCATGCTCAGGCCCACCGCATAGGCGCTGCCGTGCAGCACGGGCCGGGTCCACTCGTCCAGCGCGCGATTCACCGCCGTCGCAATGACGCCGATGCCCGCGTCACCGTTGCGCAGGTCCTGCTGCGCGCGCACGACCGCGTAGTTCGAGCGCGGTTCGGCCGTCGCTTCATCGGCGCCTTCGACGTGCGGGGTGAGCGCGTTCATGACGCCGAACGACAGCCCGCTGCCGGTCCGGCCGGTCAGCTTGGCCGCCGCGAGGATGGGCGTGGAGGTGGGCGTTTCCGCATCACCATACTCGCCGAGCAGCGTCGGCGAGCGACCGATGCGACGCGTGTAGAACAGCCCCTCGTTCGTGCTGCAGTCCACGACGATGTAGCAGTTCAGGCGGAACTGGTAGAGTCCGGTGCCCTCGACGAAGAAGGGACGTCGCTCGCCGAGGAAGGTTTCGAACGCTCCGAGGTTCAGGACCGCGGGATCCGCTTCGACCTGCCCGAAGTCCGGATTGATCGTGGCATTGAGCGTCACGTTCGGCGTGATGCCGAACTTCAGGTCACCACCGGCGGAGATCTCCTGCGCGCGCTCGAAGCTGCCGCCGGGCGTCGCACGCATCACGTTCTTCGTCACGGCATACGGCGTCAGCTCGAGCGGACGACCCGAGCTGATGCCCTCGATGCCGGACAGCCGTCCCATCTGCGACATGAACCCCTGCTCGTTGCGCAGAAACGCCGGCCAGCTCACACGCTCGCGATAGCGCTCGATATCACGCCATACACCGAATCCGAACGTATGCGAGGGCGCATCCGCATAGCGAAGCTGAGAGAGCGGTATGCGGAATTCGGCAGTCCATCCGAGCGAGTCGACCAGCGTGCCGACGTCCCATACGCCGTTCCACGAGCCGTCCTCGTTGGTGTCGTCGTATACCGCGAAATCGCGTTTCACCCCGTCCGGGTTCACTGCGAACTGGAATCCGGTGCGACGATCATTGAAAGAGTCGATGATGATCTTGATCTGGTCGGAGGGACCGCGCACGTCGCGTCGGGTGAGCGCACGCATGATGCTGTCAGGATGCGGGTCGTGTGCGCGCACGAATACGTACAGGTTGCGATCGTCGTATGCGACCTGGAACTCCGTGCGCAGCGACGGCTCCCCGTTCAGCTCAGGGTCGAACTCGCGGAACTCCGTGAAGCGCGGCGCACGACTCCAGGTCTCGTCGCTGTCGTGACCGTCGATCTCCGGTGGCTGCCGGGTGCGCACCGCGCTCGCGACCGGCGGATCATCCGGCTCCCGCACGGATCGCGTCACGGCGGCGACCGGGGCGGATTGCGGCTCCTGCAAGGGGACGTCCGTGACCGTCCCTGCTGCAACGACAGCGACTGCGAAGAGCATCGTCATGGGAGTCTCCCGAGAGGGCGCGTTGTACCCTTGGACGGAGCCAGGCCCGGGAAGGTTCGGTCTGCGGCACGGATACGTGATGAGCGGCTCCGAAACCGGGACGAGCGGTGAACCAGACGGGAATTGAGCCGGCGCTGCACTCGCCTTAGCTTGCGACCCCGACCGTCCTCACCTTCAACGGAGATCCGTCATGCACAGGGGAAAGCATTGCCTCATGATCCTGGTGGTCACCTTTGCCGCCGCCTGCGCAGTGGAAGACGAAGCGGCGACGGACACCGG
>DASTYK010000119.1 GCA_035764935.1 Longimicrobiales bacterium
CAACTCGGCGCGGCGCGTGCGCGAATGGCCGGCAACAACAGCAGGAGGGCCGCGCCGATCCCGACACAGATGTCCGCCACGTTGAAGATCGGCCAGTGCATGAAGCCCAGGTCGATCGGCCCGATGAAATCGACGACGCCCGCGTCCCAGCGCACCCGGTCGATCAGGTTGCCGAGCGCACCCGACCACACCAGCCCGATCGCGAAGATCCGCGCGTGATCGTTTTCCCGCGCATCGCGCAGCATGCCCGCCAGCACGATCATGACGAACACCGATGCGCCGACCACGATCCAGCGCCCCATGTCCGGGATGCCGATGCCGAAGGCGATGCCCTTGTTGAACGCGAGTGTGAGCGGCACACCGAACGACTCGATCGTGTAGCCGTGCGCCAGCGCCTCGAGCGCCCACCGCTTGGTGAGGATGTCGGCAAGGAGGATGGCGACGAGCAGTGAACCGGCAGTTGTCAGCTTCTTCAGCATGCCTCTTCCGCGATGCGGCGCGATCTCGCGCGTGCGCAGGAACGGGAAATCTAAGGCCGGACAGCGTGGTTCTCCACCGTTGTCGGTCAGAAGTTCCCAGCGCAAGCTTCCGGCCAGCCCCTCCCGATGCCACGCCCGCTGGGCTAGGTTTCCACAAACCCTGAGATGGAGCCATGGCACAGAGCGCACTCCTGCTGGTCGACGTGCAGATCGATTTCTGTCCGGGCGGCGCCCTCGCCGTGCCGGATGGCGACGCCGTCATCCCGGCACTGAACGACTACATCGCCCGCTTCGCCAGCTGGAATCTGCCGATCCTGGCGTCACGTGACTGGCACCCCACCGAGACCAGCCATTTCAAGGCTGGCGGCGGCCCATGGCCAGTGCACTGCGTGCAGGACACCCCGGGCGCGGCATTCCACCCGGACCTCGCGCTGCCGGACCACGCAACCATCGTCACCAAGGGCACCAGCCCCACCGACGATGGCTACTCCGCCTTCGAGGCGACCGACGAGGAGGGAAGGGCGGTCGGCGAGCGGCTCCGCCAGGTCGGCGTGCGGACGCTCTACGTCGGCGGGCTGGCCACCGAGTACTGCGTGCGCGCGAGCGTCCTCGACGCACTGGCGCAGGGGCTCGATACAGTGCTCCTGCTCGATGCCGTGCGCGGCATCGACGTGCGGCAGAATGACGTCGCGCGCGCGATCGACGAGATGATCCGCGCCCGTGCGCGCACCGCCACGCTCGCGACGATCGGGCAGGACATGGATGGAGCACGGCCATGAGCAGCGCGCAGAACGGGCTGCGGGTGTTGCCGCAGCAGGCAGCTGAGCCAGTGAGCGACGCACACGCGCGGCGACGTCGCACCGTGACCGTGGACGTGGGCGGCGTGAAGGTCGGCAGCGGCCACCCGATCGTCGTGCAGTCCATGACCAATACCGACACTGCCGACCCGCAGGCGACGGCGGACCAGGTTGCCGCACTCGCCGCCGCCGGCAGCGAGCTGGTACGGGTGACGGTCAACAACGAGGAGGCCGCCGCGGCCGTTCCGGAGATCGTGCGGCTGCTCCAGCAGCGGCACGTCTACGTCCCGATCGTCGGCGACTTCCACTACAACGGCCACCTGCTGCTGCGGCAGTTCCCCGAGACTGCTCGTGCCCTCGCCAAGTACCGCATCAACCCCGGCAACGTGGGCGCCAAGCGGCGCGACGAGAACTTCCGCACGATCATCGAGTGCGCGATCGAGTACGGGAAGCCCGTCCGCATCGGCGTGAACTGGGGCTCGCTCGACCAGCAGCTCCTGACCGAGTTGATGGACCAGAACGCCGGGAGCGCTGCACCGAAGGACGCCAAAGCCGTCATGATCGACGCGATGCTGGAAAGCGCGCTCCGCTCCGCACAGCTCGCCGAGGAGACCGGCCTGCCACACGACCGCATCATCCTGTCCGCCAAGGTCAGCGGCGTGCAGGACCTGATCGCGGTGTACCGCCTGCTCGCAGGACGCTGCGACTACCCGCTCCACCTCGGCCTGACCGAGGCGGGCATGGGCGCCAAGGGCATCGTCGCATCCACTGCCGGGCTCGCCGTCCTGCTCAACGACGGCGTCGGCGACACGATCCGTGTCTCGCTGACGCCGAAGCCCGGCGGCGACCGCACGGAAGAGGTGCTGGTAGCCCAGCAGATCCTGCAGTCGCTCGAGCTGCGCAGCTTCACCCCGCAGGTCACCTCCTGCCCCGGCTGCGGCCGCACGACGTCCACGTTTTTCCAGCACATGGCGGAAGACATCCAGGACTATGTGCGCGCAAAGATGCCCGAGTGGCGCGACCGCTACCCCGGTGTCGAGGAGATGAAGCTCGCGGTCATGGGCTGCGTCGTGAACGGACCGGGCGAGTCCAAGCACGCCAACATCGGCATCTCGCTGCCCGGCACGTTCGAGGAGCCCAAGGCGCCGGTCTACGTCGATGGGAAGCTGTTCACGACACTGAAGGGCGAGGGGCTGGTCCAGGAATTCCTGCGCATCCTGGACGACTACGTCGAGCGGACGTACGCGTGAACGGCTCTGTTATTTCACCGCGAAGGCGCGCAGGGCGCTGAGCTGCCTTTCCGGCGTTCTCCGGCGCTTCATTTCACACAGAGTTCACAGCGTTGACGGTGGTCACAGCGTGCATCGAGGCGGTGCGAACGTAACTCCGCCTCGATGCATTTTTCTCTGTAACCGGTTCGCGGCGCCGGAACGTTCGCGGCGGTTCGCAAGCATGCGGCCGGGAAGCCATCACAAAACAAGAATGCGTCGCCATGCGACGAGCCTGCGCCTGCCGCGGATTTCAGTGACCACTGTGGCCGCTGTGGACTCCGTGTGAACTCATGAGCCCGGAGAAAATCAGCTCAGCGCCCTCCGCGCCTCAGCGGTGAACAAAGAATCCGTTACTGATACTGGATGTAAATCGGCTCCGGCGACAGCGACAGCACTTCCTCCGGCGTCATGAGCCGGCTCCCGTCCCGCCTGTCATTCTTGAAGAAGATCTTGAACCCCTTGTACACGTCGTCCACCGGAGCAACGAAGCTGTTGTAGCTCGAGCGCTTCAGGGTCGGCGCGCCCCAGCCGTCCATGTTCAGCACGACCTGCACACGCGGATCGTCCTTGATCTGCTCCGGGTTGCGCACCATGTCACGCGTGAACCGGTGCACGATCAGGATCTTGGGCGGGAGGTCGTGCTCCTCCACGAGCTTCGCGAGCTCGTCGATTGCGTAGTTGATCGTGCTCGCGTCCATGGAGCCGATGCGATGACCCGGTGTGGCGCTGGTACCCATGTTCCACTCGGGGTCCAGCGCAAGGTGCACGGTCGGACGCTGCAGCCAGGGGAGCAGGCGTGGCAGCTCTGCCTGCACCGTGCTGCGACCGGGCTGGATGTCGAGGAACACGAGTGCGTTCGCATCCGCCGCCATGTCCACGATCCGCTGGATCACGCGCTCCGGCATGCGGACTCGGTAGCGTCCGTCGCGCCCGGAGTCGCCTGCGGCCATGACGGCAATCATGTGCAGTGCCGGCACCACCGGAGTGGCGGGATCCGCCCGCTCCCACTCGCGCACCCGCTCCCGCAGGTGCGTGAGCAGCTGCTCGCGCGGCAGTTCCCCGAGGATCCCCATCCGCTCCGATTGCGGATTGCCGTAGTATGCAACGATCCGCCGCCGCGGCAGGATGGATCCCTCCAGCAGCTCCGCGCGACGCGCCGCGTCCTCGCGCGCACGTGCTTCCTCTTCGACTCGCGCCCGCGCAATCGAGTCCGCACGTGCCACGGAATCCGCCCGCGCAATGGAATCCGCCCGCGCCCGCTCCTCCTCCGCGCGCCGCGCGGCCTCCCGCGCCTCGCGTGCGCGTTCGCGTGCGATCGAGTCCTCGCGCGCCTCGACGTTCCTGTCCGGCTCCGGTGCCGCAGGCGGGTCCGAGCGCGCCGCACACGCGCCACCCGCCAGCACCGCCAGCGCAAGGATCAACCCCTTCGAACCAACGTACCCACTTCGCATCCTGTGCTCCTGATAGCTCTTCGTGTACGACCACCCCGCGGCAACATCAGCGCCACGGCCACACAACCACAAGCAGAAGCGCCCCCGCACGCAGCAGCGTGCAGGGGCGCCATCGCCAGCACATCGATCCGGGCCAGCGACCGGCTAGGGCAGCCCCGTCGCAAAGATCGTGGCCATGAACATCGTCTCGCCGCCGAACAGCTCCGTATCCCGCTGGAGTGCGCTGGCGGACAGGTTCCAGCCGCCGAGGTTCAGTCCGAGGCCGCCGCCGATCTGGAAGCCGGTGTTGTCGTCACCCAGCTGGATCGCGGCTGCGCCAGCGCGCAGCGGCAGCCAGGAGATCGGGCGGTACTCGACGCCCGCACCGAGGTGCGACGTCGCATCCGTCACGATGCCGTCACTGCCGCCGTGTCGGAGGTCGGCCGATACCAGCAGGTTGGAGCCCGGCCGGAACGCCGCGCCGAGTGAGAAGGACCGCTTGAAGCCGAGCTGCTCGACATGCTCGCGGAGCGACTCCGGGGCCGCATCGAACGGCTGCTCCTCCGTGTCCGCGATCAGCTCCGCCTCGCCGGCTTCCAGCGAGAGCGGGCGGTAGCGCAGGTCTTCGAGGTCCCACTCGAACGTGCTCACCACGTTCTCGACTGCTGCCGCGAACGTCCACGGCCCCGTCTCGAGCGCGGCACCGACGTCGAAGCCGAAACCGCCGCCGTTGTTGAGCGTGAAGCTGTCGGGGTCGATCACCGAATTCACGATAGGGAAGGCGATGTCGAATCCGGATGCATCCGCGGTCCCCCTCGACTCGTCCCCGGTCACGACGATGTGGCCGAGCGTGTACTTCGCGCTCGCGCCGATCAGCAGTCGCGTCCCCGGCAGGATCTCGAAGGGATGTGCGTACCCTCCCGCAAACGTGGTGTAGGCAGCCAGGTCGAGAGACGAGCCGGCGAAATCGAGGTTGGCGGGATCGCCCTCTGCATCGACGTTGCCGAACAGGATGAGCTGGAGCACGTCACGCGAAAGATCCGCGGTCGTGCGCACACTGGACGTGACCTGCAGGCCGAAGCGCCCGATCTGTGCGGCGCCCCATGTCAGGTCGGCGTTCACGGTGCCTCGCTCGGCGCCGCCTGCGGGAACCCGCGCCAGCCAGTCCTGCTTCACGGGCTCAGGGACCAGGCGGTCCGAGTAGTCCGCAATGTCGCTCAGCTCGATCGGGCCGATGCCGGCACCGCCCATGGTCGTGAGCAGCGTCATCGACGCCTGCGTGTTCCGCGACGATGCCAGCAGCGCCGGGTTCCACGAAAGCGCGCCGAACCCGCGCGCGGCCGCGGTGAAGTTGTTGCCCATCCCGAGCGCTTCGGTGGAGCCGCTCGGAAGCTGCGCGGCCGCGGGTGCTGCCGTAGCGGCCGTCACGGCGAGCATGAGCGCGGCGTTCCGGATCACCATTCGAATCCGCATCAGTCGCCCCCAACCTCGAAGGTGATCCGCACCAGAGTCTCGAGCGTCAGGAAGCGCGTGGGCACGTCTGGCGGGCCCAGCGCGCCGGTGACCGTGATCTCGACGTTGCCACCCAGGAACGCGAGCATGGCGTCCCGGTCGATCGTCACGAGCTGCGGCGTCCCCGCCTCATCGACCGTCACGCTCTGCGATACCACGGTATTCGAATCGGTGTCGCTGATCGTCACCTGCAGCGTGCCGGTGCCGTCCTCCGGGTTCACCGGCGTGAACTCGATCTCGCCGCCGCGCGCACGCGACGCGAAATCCTCGTCCACGTTGCTCAGGTCCACCGTCACCGGGAACGCCGGCGCCGCTGCGCCCGTGACCGGCACCGAGATGTCCGGCGCCGGCAGAGCGAGCGTGTTCTCGAACCGCGGCAGGGCGGTCGGCACGTCGCACGCCGCTGCGCCCAGAATCGCCAGCCACGCGAAACCGATCGTCGCCTCGCGCGCACAGCGCACCCGCGGGCGCGCCTTACGGGCCCTCTTTGCGTCCTCGCTCATCCACCTTTTCCCGTCTGGAATTGACTCGCAACAAACCGCTGATCGCAGGGTGTCCGGGGAGACTCATATAGTAACGCGAGGCGGCCGCACGAGGTAGTGACGATTTCGTAATGCGCCGCGGTGGCGGCGCCCGGCGAATGTGCCGCGGTGGCGGCGCCCGGCGAATGTGCCGCGGCGACGGCCCCCCACCTGTGCCGATCCGTCGCGATCCTCGGAACCGCAGGTCCCATATGCGCACACGAGCCCGCCCGGGGGGCGCGGAAGGTGAGACGTAACGTGTTGGTGTTCCGTCGTTTGCGTCATTGGGGGCGGGCGGCACGGGGCTTCCCTCCAGGGCGTGCGGCAGGACCGGGCTGCAACCTCCGGGAATGGAGGCGCGTACGGGCCGGATCGTCAGCCAATCGACCAAGGAGCAGGAGATGGAATACACGCTTCCCTCGCGGCGTGCGTGCGGCGTGCTGGCTGCCGTGCTCGGGCTTGTGCTCGCGGGCGATGCGGCGGCACAGCAGCCGCGGACACCGGCACCCGCCGAGGCAGTGCAGCAGCGGCCAGCGGTCCGGCTCACGCTGCAGGAGGCGATCGAGATCGCGCGCGGCAGCAACCCGACGTACCTGATCACAGCGAACGACGAGAACGATGCGGTCTGGCAGCAGCGCGAGGCGTACGCTGCGTTCCTGCCGTCGGTCAGCGTCAGCGGCGCGGGCCAGTACGTGGCGGAGGGCACGCCGAACCTGGGCTTCCTGACGGGTGCCGACCTGGGCGTCGGCAAGGTGCCGTCGTCGTATTACTCGAGCTACGGCATCGAGGGAGCGATCGAGCTGAGTGGTGCGACGCTGTTCGAGGCAGCGCGTGCCAGTGCGAACCGGAAGGCGACGTCGGCACAGGTCGATGCCGCCGGCTTCACGCTCGCGACCGAAGTGACACAGCAGTACCTGGCCGCGCTGCGTGCGCAGGACGAGGTGCGGCTGGCGCGCGAAAGCCTCGAGTCGGCGCAGCAGAGCTACGACCTTGCAGTCGGGCAGTTCGAGTCCGGTGCTGCGCCACGGCTGGATGTCACCAATGCCGAGGTCACGCGTGGTCGCGCGGAGGTCGCGCTGCTGCAGGCGGAGCAATCGGCGCAGACGGAGAAGCTGCGGCTGGTGCAGACGCTCGGCATCTCGCCGGAAGCGCCGCTGGAGCTGGTCAGCACCTTCGAGATCTTCGAGCCGACATGGACGCTGGAGGAGCTGACGGAGCGGGCGCTTGCGTCGCACCCGCAGCTGGTCTCCGCTCGTGCATCGGAGAAGGCGGGTGTCGCCAGCGCACGCGCAGCGAAGATGCAGTACCTTCCGTCCCTGCGCCTCGCGGGTCGCCTCAGTGGCTACTCCCGCCAGACGGGTGACGACCAGGCGCTGCTGGCCGATGCGCGCTCGACGGTCGAGCGGCTCCACTCGAACTGCGTGTACGGCAACCGCATCGGTGCGCTGCTGGGCGATGCGCCGCAGGACTGTTCCGCCTACGCGTTCACGCCCGACGACGAGCAGCGCCTGCTCTCGGCGAACGACGTGTTTCCGTTCGATTTCACGAGCAACCCCGCTACCGTGACGCTGTCGGTGAACTTCCCGATCTTCAACGGCTTCACGCGGGAGCGGCAGGTACAGGAAGCGCGCAGTGCCGCGGACGATGCCCGGCACCGCAGGCGGGCGGAGGAGCTCGCGCGGCGGACATCGGTCTCGGAGGCGTACGTCGCGCTGGTGACGTCCTATCGCACGGTCGCGATCGAGGAGCGCAACGTCGCCGCGGCGGCGGAGCAGCTCGAGCTGGCGCGTGAGCGCTACCGGCTCGGTGCCGGTGACATCGTCGAGCTGGCCCAGGCGCAGGCGACCAAGGCGGAAGCGGACAACGCGCACCTGAGCGCGATCTACATGTTCCACGAAAACTTCGCGGCCCTCCAGGCCGCGGTCGGCGAGCCGCTGCGCTGAGCGCAGCGTACTCCAGATACGGGGAAGAGAAATGGACAAGCCTCGCGCAAACCCGAAGCGCAAGCGGAAGCCCCTCTACATCGGGGGCGGCGTCGTCGTCGCGGCGCTGATCACGCTCGGTCTTTCGCAGCTCAAGCCGGCGCCGCCGGGAGTCGAGCGGGCGGCGATCTGGGTCGACACCGTGCAGCGCGGGCCCATGGTCCGCGAGGTGCGCGGCCCGGGCACACTGGTGCCTGAGGATATCTGGCTGATCCCTGCGATCACGGCCGGTCGCGTGGACGAGATCTTCGCACGCCCCGGCACGCAGGTGCAGGCCGGCACGCCGCTGCTGCGACTGAGCAACCCGGACGTTCAGCTCCAGCTGCTCGAGGCCGAGCGACAGTTGCGCGCGGCGGAAAGCGACCTGGTCAACCAGCGCTCCACGCTGGAGACCCAGATCCTGAACCAGGAAGCAACCATCGCCCAGGTTCAGTCGCTCTATAATACGGCGGTTCGCGACGCACGCTCGGCGGACGACATGGCCGAGAAGGGGCTCATCGCCCGCAACGAGGCCGATGCGCGCAAGGACGCGCTCCATGAGAACGAGGTCCGGCTCGACGTGGAGAAGAAGCGGCTCGCGCTGATGCTGGAGCAGCTCGAAGAGCAGGTGGCCGCACAGCAGGCCCAGGTCGAGCGGCTGCGGAGCATCGTGCGGTTCCGCCAGCAGGAGCTCGAGTCCATGAACGTCGTCTCGCCGAGCCAGGGCGTGCTCCAGCAGCTCGATCTCGAGATCGGCCAGTGGGTGAATCCGGGCATCGAGCTGGCCCGCGTGGTCCAGCCCGGCCGGCTCAAGGCGGAGCTGCGCATCCCCGAGGTCCAGGCCAAGGACGTGGTGCTTGGCCAGCTCGCGCGGATCGACACGCGAAACGGAATCGTCGAGGGGCGCGTAGTGCGCATCGATCCGGCGTCGCAGAACGGGTCGGTCGGTGTGGACGTGGCGCTCGATGGCGAGCTGCCCCCGGGTGCACGACCGGACCTCTCGGTGGATGGCACGATCGAGATCGAGCGGCTGCCCGACGTGCTGTTCGTTGGACGGCCTGCGTTCGGCAACCCGGAGTCATCCGTCGGCATGTTCAAGGTCACACCCGACTTCCGCTACGCGGACCGCGTGACCGTGCAGCTCGGCCGCAACTCCGTGAACACGATCGAGGTGCGCGGCGGACTGCAGGAAGGCGACGTCGTGATCCTGTCGGACATGTCGCAGTGGGATAGCCATCCGCGCGTGCGGATCCAGTAGCAACGCAGCGCAAACCGCGCTTGCAGTGTCAAATCAGGGTCGAGTGCAGTCACCACAGCTCAGGCGAGCGCAAGGAGAGTCACGATGGATCAGATGACGCAGCCCCTTATCCACCTGCAGGGCGTCAGCAAGGTGTTCTATACCGACGAGGTGGAGACGCACGCGCTTGCGGCGGTGCACCTGCAGCTCCAGCGGGGCGAGTACGTCTCGATCGCGGGTCCGTCGGGATGCGGCAAGACCACGCTGCTCTCGCTGCTCGGCCTGCTCGACACACCGACGGACGGCACGTACATGCTGGACGACAAGGACGTCAGCAGTCTCTCCGCGAGCGAGCGCGCCCGCGTCCGCAACCGCGAGATCGGCTTCATCTTCCAGGCGTTCAACCTGATCGGCGATCTGACCGTCTATGAGAATGTCGAGCTGCCGCTCACGTACCGCGGCATGAGCAGCGGCGAGCGCAAGGAGCGCGTGCAGGAAGCGCTCGAGCGCGTCGGCATGTCGCACCGCACGAAGCACTACCCCTCGCAGCTGTCCGGCGGTCAGCAGCAGCGCGTGGCGGTCGCCCGTGCCATCGTCGGCAAGCCGCTCATCCTCCTCGCCGACGAGCCGACGGGTAACCTCGACTCCAAGAACGGTGAAGCGGTCATGGGGCTGCTCAAGGAGCTGCACAACGACGGCGCCACCATCTGCATGGTGACGCACGACCCGCGCTACGCACGCAACGCGGACCGCACGATCCACCTCTTCGATGGCCAGATCGTCCGCGACGAGGCGACCACGGCGGCGCACGAGCTGGAAGAGAGCGGGTTCGAGGTGCATCACGGCTGACGCCGATCGGTCCGCGGCGCTCGCCGGCGGCGGACCGGATCCGCCAGGCACTCGATCGATCCCGTGCTGTTACTCGCGATGAAAGCGCAGTAGATTCGCGGCGCCGTTTCAGGACGGCGCCGCGAATCGTTTGTACCCCACGCAATCGGAGGCATGCTGCCGCACTGGCTCGCCCGCTTCGTGCCGTCGATCGACACGATTCTCGTGGTCGTGCCGGTCGCAATCGTGGTCGGCGTCGCGGCGGCCGCACTCGCGGCGTACCTGCGCCTTCGCGGCGTGCGCACCCCTTACACGCGCAAGGTCTTCCACTTCGTGATCTTCACGGCTGCGAGCGTGATCCAGCTGGTGCACGGCGTGGGTGGTGTAGTCGTGTTCGGCACCGTGACAGCGCTGATCGTGCTGTACGCGGTGTGGCGCGGCGACGGGCATGCCTTCTACGAGGCGCTTGCACGGCCGAATGACGCACCGCGCCGCACGCTGTTCATCGTCGTGCCGCTCGTCACGACCGCACTCGGCGGGGTGCTCTCGAACCTCATCGTTCCGGCCTATGCGTGGGTCGGCTACCTCGTCGCTGGCTGGGGCGATGCTGTCGGTGAGCCCGTCGGCACACGCTGGGGGCGCCACCGCTACCGGGTGCCTTCACTCGCCGGTGTGCCGGCGACGCGCAGCTGGGAGGGAAGCGCGGCGGTACTGCTGCTCGGTGCCGTGGCCGCCGTGGGCGGCGGGCTCGTCGCGGGGCTCGATGCGCCGACCGCATTGCGCATTGGCGTCGCGGCAGGCGTTGCGGGCGCAGCCGTCGAGGCCGTCAGCACCCATGGACTGGACAATCTGACGGTTCAGCTCGCTGCCAGCGCAGCCGCGGCACTCGTCGCCTGAGTCAGTCCGGCAGCGGCAGCCAGAGGCAGAAGCTCGCGCCGGTGCCCGGCTCCCGCTCCAGCGTGAGGTCGCCGCCGAGCAGGCGGGCGACGTTGCGGCTGATGGCCAGGCGGAAACCGGGGGCGCCGCGGCCGTTGCTCACGCGTTCCACTGCCTCGAAGACGTCGTACGTGCCGTCGACGCCGGGTCCCGTGTCCGTGATCGTTGCCCGGAGCCAGCGTCGCGGATCGCCGGCGCGCCGGCCACGCTGAACGTCGGCACGGACACGGATCTCCCCGTTCGGCGGCGTATAGCGCACGGCATTCGAGAGCAGCGTGTCCAGGATCTGCCCGACGAGGTCCGGGTCCGTAAGCACGAGCGGCAGGTCGCGCGGCACGTCGATCGCCAGGCTCACACCATAGGTGGCCGACGCGAGCTGGTAATCGCGTGACAGGTCGCGCAGCAGGGCGCCGACGCTGGTCGGCTCGTGCTGCACGGGCAGCCGACCCGCTTCCACGCGCGCCAGCTCCAGCAGGTCGCCGATGAGACGCAGGCCCGCCGCGATCGTGCGCCGGCTCGACTCGATGTAGTCGCGCTGCCGCGGCGTCAGCTCCTGCTCCGTGTCGAGCAGCTGCACGTACTCGCTGGCCGCGCCAAGCGTCTCGCGCAGCTCGTACGTGATGCCGCTGATCAGGCGGAACCGCTCGTCGATCGCGTGCTCCAGCGCGCTCCGCCGCTCCTCCAGCTCGCCGGCGAGAGCTCGAACGTCGAGCGCATCCACCGCAAGGTCGAGCAGCCCCTGCAGTGTCACGTCCGGGTCGCCTTCGGCAACGCGCGCCGCGCTCCCGCCCAGGAGCACCAGGGCCCCCCTCACCGGACCGCCGGGCGCGCGGAGTGCAATGCGCCCCTGCTCGAGGGTGCGCGCAAGCGGGTACGGCGGCGACGCACCGACCGCGGGAGCACCATCGCCTCTTGCGACGATGACCTCCGCAGGGTGCTCGCTGTCGCCCGTCCGCTCGATGAACGCCGCCTTCGCACCCGTGTGCTCCAGGCAACGCTCGAGCAGACGACGGAGCACACCTTCCGCACCGGGCGCGATCGTCAGCGTCGTCGCAAGCTGCCGCAATTGTACGCGTGTGTTCGTCGGACTCATGTGGGCGGGGTCAGAGCCCCAACGACGCCGCCGCCGCAGCCTCTGGGGCCGCGACGGCGTCCTGTATCATCTGAAACTCCGGCAGGCGCGGCTCAACGCTGCGCGCCCCCGAGAGATGCCGAATCACTCGCCGGCATCGCCGGCACCATGCTCACCGGCTCACCCAGCACCAGCCTCGCGCTCGCACGCGGCGCGACCTGCGCAGCCTGCGCACGCTGTGCCTCCGGGCCCAACGTCGTCGCCGTGCTCGCAACACGCTCGCCCAGCACCGGCACCGACTTGTCGTGCTCGTCCACCTCGCCTGGCATCAGGTAGCGGCCGCGCGAGCTGACGCGAATCTCCGGAAGCGTGCGCGTGCGCTCGAAATACTCGTAGCCGCCGCTCAGCTGCCGCCAGAAGTCGACCAGGTCCGGCTGCTCCCGGAACACGCGCGCGAGCCGCGCCATGTTCTGCTCGTCCAGCCGCGTCGGGAAAATGTGGACCGGGATCCGCTCCTGGCCCACCGAGCGCGCCTCCACCGCGATCCAGTACAGCTCCTTGATCGACTCGTCCGTCACCGCGATGCACCCCTCGGTGAGGCACCCGCCATGGATGAAGATATCGCCACCCAGCGCACCGCTCCGACCCACCAGCCGGTCCGCCACGTTCGGGTAGTTCACGTGCATGGACAGGTAGTACTCGCTCTGCGGATTCAGGAAGTCGACCCAGTAGAAGCCTTCCGGCGTCTGGCCGTCCCCCTGCCGCCGCTTCGGCCCCAGCTCCGAAAGCGCGCAGATCTCGTACGACTTGATCAGCGTGAACTCGCCCTGGTTCGGCGAACGCGCCCACAGCTCGATCTCCCGCTCCCGCTTGAACACACGCAGGTAGACCTCGGCCGCCGGATACGTGACTCCGTGCGCCTCGAACATGTCGATCACGCTGAAGCGCTTCGCGACCCACGCCTCCACCACCCTCGGGTGACGGAGCTGGTCACGCATGTAGCCGCGGTCCAGGATCGGCGGCGGTGCCGGCGGCGCAAACGCATCCCGCACGGTCGGCACCGCATTCAGTACGAACGCACGCTGCGCGGCTGCGCTCTCCGCCCAGGCAAACAGCCCGAGGGCAAACGCAACAAGCCCGATGCGCCGGAGCAGGTGGTCCGTTCGGTTTCGTGTCATCATCGACCGCTCATGGTTACGTCCGGGGTACGTTCCAAGCTAGATCGCACCCCCTCCCCCGGCAAGCATTCTGCTCGCAAACCGCATTTCGCGCCTCTCTCATTTTGCAAAACACGTTGCCTGCCAAAGGGTTCTGGAGCGGTGCAGGACACGCGGCACACGGCGCGGATCGCTGCGGCGGACCAGTCCGGATGGTTGCGGCCGACGCGCCGACCACCATTTTTTCCGGGTGCTGCTACACCTTGCGTGCCGATCGAGGCGGGCCACCCGGTAGCGAGCAGGGCGGTGTCCCGGCCGGGAGTGTTGCACCGATCCAACGAACTCGCCTTCAGAGGGGCGAGTGTCGCGGTGCGTGCCACAGCTCCCATCGAGCGGGCGTTTTACGATAACGTGAAGTCCTGCCGAGAGCTACGTCCCTGTGACGGAGCGGTCGCGGGCCGGCGGCGGTGCTGGCACCCGGCTGGCAGAATGAGGGGTCCCCCGGAACTGGCAATGTGAGCAACGACGCTCTGGTCCCTGCGCCGATGGAGGTGCGGGGTGGATGCACCCGGTGAGGCATGTACGCGGTGGAAATCTTCGACACGTTTGGTCCATCGACGCGGATGAGGCACCCGTCCCGGGTCCCCCCGGAGCGGGTTGTGACGGCGGAAGACTACCGTCGCATGTTCGCGCACGCGCGTGATGCACATCTGATCACGGGCGCGGACGGGCTGATCGTGCAGGTGAACGAGGCAGCGATGCTGCTGCTGGGCTATACGGACGAGGAGCTGTACGACGTGCGGCTCCCGGACCTGCTGCTGGATGACGGGGATCGCGCGCGGATTGCGAGCGCACTGCGCCCTGGTTCGGACCTGCCTGAGCAGGAGCTGCGGCTGAAGCGGAGGGACGGCGCGGCCGTGGTGTGCCTGGCTGCGGCGTACCCGCGCAGTGACGGGCAGGGCGGGTTCCTGATCTCGCTGCATGACGTGACGGAGCACCGCCGCACGCAGCAGCAGCTGATCCACAGTGCGTTCCACGACGTTCTCACCGGTCTTCCGAACCGGCTCCTGTTCATGGACCGGCTGGAGCGGGTGCTGCGGCACGTACGCCGACGCACCGGCTACCGGTTCGCGGTGCTGTTCCTGGACCTGGACCGCTTCAAGCTCGTGAACGACACGTTCGGGCATGCGGCGGGAGACGAGCTGCTGCAGGCGGTGTCGCGCCGGCTGGAGGAGTGTCTCCGGCAGGACGACTCGATTGCGCGGCTGGGTGGCGACGAGTTCGCGATCATCGTGGACGCGATCAACGACGCGAGCGATGCGACGCGCGTGGCCGAGCGGATCCTGGAGGCGCTCCGGACGCCGTTCGCGGTGCAGGGTCGCGAGGTGCATGTGACGGTCAGCATCGGCATCGCGCTGAGCACGAGCGGCTACGACACGCCGGACGACGTGCTGCGCGACGCGGACGCAGCGATGTACCGGGCCAAGACGTCGGGCCGCGCGCACTACGAGATCTTCGACCTCGAGATGCACCGTCGTGCGCTCTCGCAGCTCCAGCTCGAATCCGACCTGCGCGACGCCATCGAGCGGCGCGAGTTTGCCGTCCACTATCAGCCCGTGATCGCCCTGGACGCCGGCAGTGTCACGGGGCTCGAGGCGCTGGTGCGCTGGCGGCATCCGCGACGCGGCACGCTGCTGCCGGCGGAATTCATCAACGTGGCGGAGCAGTCCGGCGCGATCGTGGAGATCGGCTGGTACGTGCTGCGCGAGGCGTGCCGGCAGATGCAGGCCTGGCGGGAGCGCTTTCCCCGCAGCACGCTGCAGACGACGATGAGCGTGAATCTGTCTGCCCGCCAGTTCGTGCAGCCGGACCTGCTCGTGCGCATCGACGAGATCCTCGCCGAGACCGGGCTGGATCCGTCCTGCCTGCGGCTCGAGCTGACGGAGAGCGCAGTCAATTACGCGCCCGACCTTGCCCGTGGCGTGCTGCGCGCGCTGGACGAGCGCGGCATCCGGATCTGCCTGGACGATTTCGGCACCGGCTACTCGTCGCTGCAGCAGCTGAAGCAGCTGCCGCTGTCCAACGTGAAGGTCGACCGCAGCTTCGTGCGCGGGCTGCGCTCCAACACGGAGAGCGCCGGCATGGTGCAGACGATCGTCGCGCTCGGCCGGTCGCTGGCGGTCGACACGATCGCCGAGGGCGTCGAGACGCCGGAGGAGCTGGACGAGCTACGCGCCCTCGGGATGAAGTTCGCGCAGGGCTATCTCTTCTCGACGCCGCTCACCGCCGAGCACGCGGAGCGGCTGCTCACCGCAGGCGAGGACGCGGACTAGCAGCGTCGCGCCGGCAGTACGCTTGTACACACGAAGCGCAGCTCGCAATCGCGGGCTGCGCTTTCGTTTTCGGTACGCGCGACATACCGCGGACGCCCTTGCGTGCGCAGTTGCATTGTCCTTGCATCGTCGCGATGTTCGACGCCGGGGCTCTCGTGCGGAGAGCCCGTTTCGCATGAACGATCGGGGGACTGATGGCGCAGGTGCAGAGCGGAGATACCGTGCGCGTCCATTATACAGGAACACTCGACGACGGCACCGTCTTCGACAGCTCAAAGGGGCGCGACCCCATCGAGTTCACCGTCGGTGGCGGCCAGGTGATCGCCGGTTTCGATGCGGCGGTCAGCGGCATGGCGGAAGGGGAGTCGAAGAAGGTCACGATCCCGGCTGCGCAGGCGTACGGAGAGCGTCGCGACGAGCTGATGCTGCAGGTCGATCGCTCGCAGTTCCCGGCCGATGTCGAGCCGCAGGTCGGCCAGCAGTTCCAGATGAGCCAGGGCGAGCAGAACTTCGTCGTGAACGTGGCGGCCGTCGACGGCGAGCAGGTCACGCTCGATGCGAATCATCCGCTCGCCGGCCAGGACCTCACCTTCGAGCTGGAGCTGGTTGACGTCGTGTCCTGAAACTCTTGAACATCTGACGTCCCGGCTTTACAAGTTCAGGCAGTCGCGGTTGTAAACCGCGACGCCCGAGGGGCGGACTCGATCGGCGCGCGTGCTTCGGCGCGTGCGGTGGCGGCGGCGAACTCACCCGCGTCGCACCATTCAACCGGTCGGCTCCGCCCCTCACCCATTGCAGGAAACAACGACGCCCCGGTGCGCATGAGTGCGCCGGGGCGTCGCTCGTTCGACGGGCCGTGTGTCAGGTCGCGGGCTTGACCGGCCCGTTGTCCCAGTTCTGCACGCTGGAGATGTTGGGCATGCCGTGGTCGGCGCCGTTCCAGCCGTCGAAGCCGTCCAGGCGCATGGCCCAGAAGCCCGTGGTCATATCGCTCACGACGATCAGGCCGTCCGCATTGCGGATGTCGACGCCGAACGCGCCGTTGCACTTGCGGTCCGAGCACATGCCGATGCTGGGCTCACCGAGATACGTGTCCCAGTATCCGATGGTCTTCGGATTGGCCGGGTCGCGCATGTCGAAGACCTGCATCCCGTCTTCGTAGCCGGAGACGAACACGTAGGGCCAGCGCACCTCGTGGTTGTGCACCAGGTTGCGCCAGTCGGCGGTCCACGCGCCGACCGGCTGGCTGATCACCTTCGTCTGGCCGGTCTGGCCCGGCTGGAGATCGAAGATGCGCAGCGGCTGGTACTGGTACTCGACCTCCGCGACCGCGTACCTGCCGTCCGGTGTCGGCGTGAAGGTGTGCCCCCACGGGATCGTCGGGTTGTTGGCGATCGAGAACAGGTGCGCGGGCTGCTCCGGCGTGGTGATGTCGTAGATGTGGTAACCGCCTGCGCCGCCGCCGTAGAACTTGTCCTTGCCGGTCGCGGGGTCGTACGCGGCATACATGTCGTGGTAGCCGAAGTTCGGCATCTGCTCGGAGATGCCCTCGGGAATCGGCACGCGACCGACCGCCCCGTCCTGACCGGACACGACCTTGCGCATGTCGTAGACGGCGGCGTACGCGCCGTTGGTCGTGGTGATCAGCAGCGGCCGGCCGTCGGAGTGCTTGTACATGAAGATGTTGTGGAAGCCGCCGGGCGTCTCGGGTGCACGGATGCGCGCGACCTCCTTCACCGTGCTGATGTCCGGGAGCCCGGTGACGTCGAAGATCACCGCGCCGAGGTCGCTGTCCGGGCCACCCTGCTGGAACTGGGTGGACTGCACGTAGTACCAGCGGCCGCCATCCTTGAACAGCTTGCCGTCCATCATGCCGGTGCCGGTGTGCAGCTCCGCGTCTTCGATGCGCCAGGAGTGGAGTACCTTCGCGTTCGCGGGATCGCGCAGGTCGATGATGTCGAAGCCGTGCACGAACATGCGGCCGACGTACGCGAACGGCCGGTTCATGTCCTGTTCGAGCTCGATGTCGGAGACGGAGAGCGGGTCACCGAGCTCGACATGCGCCAGCACCTCGACATTCTCGGTGTGCACGGGCCTGTCCGCATCGTCTGGCATCTGCGCCTGTGCGCCGGCCGCGTGCAGGGTCATGCCTGCGACGATTGCGGCCAGCGAGCGCCGGGGGAAGTGCGCCATCACTGCGTCCTTGGTTGCGGGTCCACGCGGAAGACGAGCTGCATGCCCGTCTCGAGGTGCTCGGATATGTGGCAGTGCAGCATCCAGTCGCCGGGATTCGACATCTCGACGAGCAGGTCGACGGTCGAGCCGAGCGGGATGACCGCCGTGTCCTTCCAGACGAAATTCGTGTTGCGCACGCCGTCGCGCTCCAGCACCAGGAAGCGCTGCCCGTGCAGGTGGATCGGGTGGTGCATCGGGTGCAGGTTCACCGGCCGGTTGCGGATGCGCAGCTTCACGACGTCGCCCTGGTCGAAGCGCCAGTCGATGTCGCCGTTATCGCGGCCGGTCGCGACGTCGCGGATGAACCAGCGGACGTCCGCACCCGTCGCGACGTAGTTCATCTCCGGCATCGCGTCGCTCCACTCCATCGGATGGAAGTAGAGCGTGTCCAGCAGCATCATCTGCAGGATGGGCAGCGGCAGCGATCCGATCTCGACGCCGAGCTCGACCTCGTGGTCTACGGCGCGATCGAAGTGCTCGCGGAACTGGTCGATCTCCGCGCTCACGTCCGCGTTCGCGCGCAGCGTATCGAACGCCTGCCGGTGACTCTCGGTCGTACGCTCCGGCAGGACGTCGACGATGCCGAGCGTGTCCACCTTTGAAACGAAAACACCGCGGTAGTGATCGATCGCCTGGACCCGGTTCGTGATCGCGATCGGGCCGGGCTCCTCGAAGAGCACCTCGACCACGTAGCGCTCGGCGGGCGCGATCACGACGTTGTCGACGTACGCCTCGCGCTCGTAGCGGCCGACGTCGGAGGCGACGACCTTGGCGCGCGCGCCGCCGAAGGAGAGGTTGAAGACGCGCGTGTTCGCGGCGTTGGTGAGGAAGAAGCGCACGACGTCGCCCGTCCGCGTCTCCATCCGCCAGTCCGCCTCGCCGTTCACCAGGAATACGTTGCCGAAGCGCCCCATCAGCGCGTGCGTCGCGCGCTCCTCGCCGTACGGGAACAGGCCTGCTTCATCGATCAGGAGGTCGTCCAGCATCAGAACCTCCTCGGCGTTCACCGGATTGTAGTACGCGGGATCCGGTGCCGTGACCATCATGTTGCCGTACAGGCCGAGGTCCTGCGTGATGTCCTCGCGGTGATGCGGGTGGTACCAGTAGATGCCCGCGTCGGGGAAGTGCACCTCGTAGGTGAACGTGCCGCCCGGCTCGACCGGATCCTGTGTCACGTGCGGCACGCCGTCGAACCGGTTGTCGAGCCGCACGCCGTGCCAGTGCACGGCGGTCGGCAGCGCGGTCTCGTTGCGGAAGCGCACGATGATCGTCGCGTTCTGCGGCGCCTGGATCAGCGGGCCGGGATACTGGCCGTTGAAGCCGTACATGACGAGTGTCCGGCCGTTGATCATGCGGCGCACGAGCCCGGCGGTCAGGTCGAGCGTATCGCCGTCGCTCATGATGCGCACTTCGCGGTACGCGGCCGCGGGCAGCGACATCGGATCGATGCCCGCGCCGGGCAGCCACGCCGTCGCCTTCGGCTCCAGCTCGGCCATGCCGGGGAGCATCGGCATGGTCATGTCCATGGGGGGCATGCGCCAGGCGGCCGCGCTTGCGTCCCGGGTCGGCTGGGCATGGCCGGCGTGGTGGCCGCTGTGAGGGTCCTGCGCCTGGGCGGGGCGCGGCGCCAGGGCCGTCAAGGCCGTGAGGGCGGTAAGGGCGAGACGTGACGAACGCCCTGCGCCTGTCGTGCCCGACCCGACGGCCCCGCCGGCCCCGAGCGCCCGGTTCATCACCACTGCGGCCCGAACAGTCCGCCGCAGGACTCGCCCTGGAAGGGCCCGTGTCCCGCCATGGTGTGCAGTCGGCCGCTGGGCGAGATGCCGCGCAGCAGGATGCGGCCGCGCCAGCGCTCCACGCCGGCGTCCTCCTCCTCGGTTACGAAGACGAGGAACTTGTTGAACGTGATCTCGGCCGGCGGCAGCACACCGTCGGCGCTGAGAACGCCGAGCTTCTGCACCTGGTCGAGCTCGGGGGTTGCGGCCCACGCGACGAGCGAGCCGCTGCGGCCGTCGAGTCCCTCTGTCGAGAGGTGCGCCTGATAGCGATGATGCCCCTCGGCCGTCACAGTCACGACGTAGGGCGATTCGGCAAACGTGAGACGGACGATGCCGGAGGCGCCGTTCGCGTGGGCCGTGGGAACGAGCCGCACCTCGTAGGGATCGGGGCCCGCGCGGCAAGGCCGGATGTCCGATGCCGCGACTGGACTCCCCAGTGCGGGGGCAGCCCCGGCAAGGAGCAACACGGCTGCGCGGAGGCTGCGGGCAGGGACTGATCTGGTCATGGCGTCGTCCGTGACTTCCGGGGAATCCTGCAGTATCGGCGGGTGACGGCGGCCCGCGCAACCACGCGACGCACAGCGGCTCGCAGTGAGTGATGAACGAACAGCGTACCGGGTTAGGAATACAGTGACATCGCGCGGGAGCCGGCACGGGACTGGCGTCCCGCGGATTCTGCACAACTCATCGCGGAGGTACCAATGCAGGCAGTGCGGTTCGTTCGCCCGGCGAAGGGCGAGTACGACGAGTACTATGACAAGTATGTCCGCAGGGTACCGGACGGCGACATCACGGAGACGCTGGTTCGCCAGGTTGTCGCTACGATCGAGCCGCTGCGTGCGATCGACGATGCGCGCGCGAACTTCGCCTATGCGACCGGCAAATGGTCGGTCAAGGAAGTGATCGGGCATCTGTGCGACGCGGAGCGCGTCTTCGCGCACCGGGCGCTGCGCTTCGCGCGCGGCGACACGACCCCGCTGCCCGGGTTCGACGAGAATGCGTACGTGCCGGCCGGCCAGTTCGGTGAGCGCTCGCTGAACGACCTGCTGGACGAGCTGCTCGCCGTGCGTGCCGCGACGGTGGCATTGTTCCGGCACCTGCCCCGTGCGGCATGGACGCGGACCGGGAGCGCCAATGGTGTCGCGGTGAGTGTGCGCGCGCTCGCCTGGATCGCCGCGGGACACGAGCTGCACCACCGCACGCTGCTGGAAGAACGGTACGCGATTCCGATGGGGCTCGGCGCCGTGCCGGGGCCGGCGTGAGGCACCAGCGCGCTGCTGTGCGCAGCGCCGGGCGGATCAGATTGCCGGCGCTGCTGGCGTGCACGGCGGCGCTGCTCCACGCCGGGTGCGCGGCGGACGAGGCGGCGCGCACACCGGTCATCGGCTACGTCGGCTCGATGGACAGCGCGCACGTGGACGGCTGGCGCGGTGCCGAGCTGGGTGCCGCCGAGGTGCAGCGCGCCGCCGAGCTGATCGGCCGCACGATCGAGGTACGCGCCGAGCAGGCCACCGACAGCGCAGCCGCGCTCGCCGCTGCGCGTCGCCTCATCGAGCAGGGTGCGACCGTCCTTGTGGGTGGCCATGACGAAGCAGTGTGCCGCGGCCTCATGGCGCTGGCCGATGCCGAGGGCGTGCTCTTCCTGAACGTCGGCTGCGCGACGGACGCGTTGCGTGGCAGAGGCCGCAACACCTTCCACGTGCAGGCGAGCGAGGCGCTGCGACGTGCCCCGGACGGCGGGCCCGCTGCTGTGCGGCCGGAGTCGCGCGTCGCATGGCACGGCCAGCTCGGTCGCTACGGCGCCGCACAGCTCAACCGCCGCTTCCGTGAGCGCTTCGGTGCGGACGCGGGGGGCGATGCCTGGGCCGCGTGGATGGCGATGAAGATCGCCTGGGAGGCGACGCAGCAGCGGCAGAGCAGTGACCCGGACGAACTGCGCGCGTTCCTGTTGAGCGAGGAGGCCGAGTTCGACGGCCACAAGGGTCAGCCGCTCGTGTTCGATCCGGCGACCCGGCAACTGCAGCAACCACTGTTCGCTGCGCCGGCAGGCGCAACGTCCGGCGCGCCCGCTGACGATGCTCGCGCCATCACAGTGGACGGCGCGGACGCGCTCCGTGCCGCGGCAGCCGCCCGCGCGCGCCTCGCCGTCGTCACCAACGAAGGCTCGAGCGACGTCTCCATCATCGACACCCGCTCCAACCAGGTCATTGCGACGATCGGACTCGTCGCACGCCCGCGCGGCGTGCGCGCGAGCGCGGACGGGCGGCTCGCCTACATCGCCATGAGCGACGATGCACCCGAGCATGCTTCGGACGCCGATGCGATCGTGACTATCGACCTGGCGGAGGGGCGGGTGACCGCGCTGGTTCACGTCGGCAGCGACCCCGAGCAGTTCGCGATCGCTCCCGCCGGTGACCGGCTCTATGCTGCGAACGAGGATGCCGGAACCGCGACGATTACCGATCTCACCCGCGACAGTGTCCTCGAGACCCTCATCGTGGGCATCGAGCCGGAAGGCGTCGCCGTCAGCCCCGACGGCCGGTGGGTCTACGTGACCGCGGAGACCAGCAACACGGTGTCGGTCATCGACACGCAGAAGCGGGAGGTCGTCGCGAGCTTCCTGGTGGACGTGCGACCCCGTGCAGCCGCGTTTTCCCCCGATGGCCGCCTCGCGTTCGTGAGCAACGAGATCAGCGGCACGCTCTCCATCGTGGAAGTTCCCGCACATCGCGTCGTTGCAACCATCCCGCTTGCGAATGGCGCGGCGCGGCCGGTGAGCATCGCACCCGCAACGGACGGGCGTCGCGTCTACGTCGCCAACGGCCGCGCCAACTCCATTTCGGTGATCGATCCCGCAGCACGAAGAGAGATCGCCGTAATCCCCGTCGGCGAGCGCCCATGGGGGGTGGACGTCAGCAATGACGGCGCTCTGGTTTACACGGCGAACGGCGGCTCGAATGACGTCAGCGTGATCGACGCCCGGTCACTGCGTGTGATTACGACCATTCCGGTGGGCGAGCGTCCGTGGGGTGTGGCACTGACCAAGTAGCAGGATCCCCGGACGGGCGGATTCCTCGTTCTCACGCAGAGCCGCAGAGGAGCGGAGGCCCAGAAGTCAGAGAAACAGGAAGTCTGCTTCCCGAAAACCTCTGCGACTCTGCTTCTCTGCGTCTCTGCGTGAAAATGAGCGAGCCAGGACTTCCCGGCCTGCCCTGAGAACGACCCGTGCTCAGTTCCGCGCCGGGAACCCCTCCGGCGGAATCGAGTTGCGGATGAACTCGCGGATGTGCTCGTTGGCGGTTGCGAGGTCCTCCCTGCGCAGGTACATCATGTGACCGCTGCGGTACCCCTCGAAGCGCATGCGGTCGCGCAGTCGGCCGCTCGGGTCCATGTTCCACATCGTGTACTTCGCGCTGAAGTAGTCGGTCCCGCCGTCGAAATAGCCGGACTGCACCATCACGCGCAGGAACGGGTTCTCCGCCATTGCCTGTCGCAGGTTCTCGCCCGTGTTGTCCCCCTCGCGGTTCCACGGGTGCACCGGCCCGAAGAGCCAGTACTGCAGGTCTGTCTCGTAGCCGAGCACGTCGCGCAGGTAATGGTTGATCGCGGGGGCGAAGGCGTGGTTCCACGACGTGAGGGCGGGGTCGTAGTCGTAGCGCACGCCAGCAGCGCTGCGATCGATGCCGCGGTAGCGTGAGTCCAGTCTGCCTACGGTGAACCCCTCGTCGCGCATCAGCTCCTTCCAGAAGAACGACGTCGGCACCGCCAGGTTGTGCTGCAGCACCGCGGTCTCGGAGAGGCCGCTGTAGCGGGCGACGTCGCGTGCGATCGCGCGTCGCGTCGCATCATCCAGCGAGCCGCCGCGGCTCAGCGCGGGGATCAGCCGGTCGATCGTGAACTGCTCCACTTCCGGAAGCAGATCGTTGAGATCGCGCTGCTGGAGCGCCGGCTCGAGCTGCCGGTGGTACCAGGCCGTTGCCGCGTAGTACGGCAGCGTGAGTGCATCGCCGACGGGCCCCTGGCGATCCACGCCGAGCGGAGTGGGTGATACGAGCACGACCCCGTTGAGGAACATCCAGTGCGCGCTCTGCAGCTGGCGTGCGAGGCCGGAGACACGATTGGTCCCGTAGCTCTCGCCGATCAGGAACTTGGGTGAGGGCCAGCGTCCGTGGCGCGAGACGAACGTGTCGATCCAGCCGGCGAGGTACTCGATGTCCTCGTTCACGCCGAAGAAGTTGCTGCGCTCGGCATCGCCGAGAATGCGCGAGAAGCCGGTGTTGACGGGGTCGATGTAGACGATGTCGGCGACGTCGAGGATGGAGTGCTCGTTGGCCGTCACGCCGTAGGGCTGGATCGGAAACCCTTCGTCGTCGATGCGCAGGAAGCGCGGCCCGGTGTAGCCGACGTGCATCCAGACGGACGCCGAGCCGGGGCCCCCGTTGAAGGAGATGACGAGTGGCCGGCTTGCGCGGTCGCGGATGTCGCTGCGTTCATAGTAGACGTAGAAGACGGACGCGATCGGCTCGCCGTCCCCGTCCCAGACGGGCTGCGTGCCGGTCGTGACCCGGTAGGGCACGCGCTGCCCCTTGATGGTCACGACATCGGTCTGCGAGGTC
>DASTYK010000120.1 GCA_035764935.1 Longimicrobiales bacterium
TCTCACCCTGCTCAATCAACCGAATCGCTTCAGCCTTGAACTCCGCCGAATAGGCCCGACGCTTCTTTCCCATGTGGACACCTCCTGTCCCAACATGCCGATTGGGACTGCTTGGTGTCCACCAAACCGGGGCAGGGCCAGTGGACACAGCCGTTTTCGCGCGACACTTCGGGCACGCTCGCGCTTCCAGCATTTCATTGGTTGTGTGGCGCTGACGCCGAGCGCGCGTCGCTCTCGTCACCTGCGCACGCCGAGATCCAGCTTCAACAGAATAAATGCATCGATGCGGAAGAGGCCTGCGGTCGCGCCGCAGGCCTCCCTGCACGTGGTGCTCACTGTGACCGCTGTGGACTCCGTGTGACAATACGCAGCGCCGTCCGCGTCTCAGCGGTGATAAGACAATCAGTGCTGCCGAACAGCCAGATTGCTCACCGTGCCTTCGGTGTTGTGTGCGAAGCGGATGCCGTACACCCCGTCCGTCGAGCGCAGGCGTCCCTCCTGCACGACCTCGCTGCGCGGGTAGCTGCCCACGACAGTTCCGTTGATCGCGCACTCGACGCGGTCCTCGTGGACGCTGACGGCGATCTCCTGCGTGACAGGCTCGCCGGGCCCTGCGGCCTTGTTGACGGCGTCGTGTGTTTCGCCGCGGCGGCCGTTCATCTGGAACGGCTCCGGTCCGAAGCCGCGCACGATGAAGTTGCCGGCACCGTTGGCCGCACAGTACAGGTAGCTCTGGGAGTCGCCGCCGATGTCGTTGCCGGCGATCACGATACCGTAGGGGTGCGGGTGGTCGTTCAGGGCCATGTATGCCGGCTCCGTGAAGGTGGCCGACACGGTGTACTCGCCGCTCGCGGTGTTGGCCGGGTTCCAGTACGTGATCGCCGGCCCGGTACGCACGTGGAGGACGTCGCCTTCCATGGTGAGACTTGCGTTGGCAACGCTCTGGCCGGCCTGTGCGGCGCGCGCGTCGACTGCGCCCTGCCATCCCTCCACGTGGATGCCGCCGTTGGCGACAGCCCGGTCTTCCTCCTGCGCGTGGGCATTCGCCGCCATGGCGAGGAACAGGGGAACGGCAAGCACAGCGCGTGTGTGACGCATGAGCTCCTCCAGGGGTGTGCGGGGATTCAGGGAGTACTGCCTGCGGGGCGCCGCAAGTCCAGTGCCCCGTCGATGATCGTGCGGACGACGTCGTCGCGAATGTCGACGCCGGGATAGTAGCCGTTTCCGTTCACGCCGGCGTTCTGGCGGTTCGTGAGGAGCACGATGCCGAGGCGGGCTGCGGGCACGCCGGTGACGTACGCGCCGGTGAAGCCGCTGTGCGCGAAGCTGCCCGCGGGGGCATCCGCGGGCAGCTGCCAGCCGAGACCGTGGCCGAAGCGATCGCGCCGCGTGAACTCCTCGACCACATCGCGCGCGATGTAGCGACGCCCGCCGTACTCGCCGCCCTGCAGTATCAGCTGGAGCAGCACGGCCAGGTCACGTCCGGTGGAGAACAGGCCGGCGTGGCCGGCGACGCCGCCGTGCGCGTACCACGCGTTGCCATCGTTCACCTCGCCCATCAGCGTATACGTTCGCCAGCCGTCCCAGGCGGTCGGATCCCCGTCGTAGCGGTAGCCGAACGCGGTGTCGTGGACCATGCGCCGCTCATAGGGGTTGCCGTGCGATGTTGCGGCGAAATCCTGCGATGCGGTGGGCAGGAAGGACGTGTGGAGCAGCCCCAGCGGCGCGTACAGCTCGTCGCGCAGGAACGCATCGAGAGGCCTGGCGCTCACCTGCTCCACGATGTAGCCGAGCAGCATGAAGCCGAGGTCGCTGTAGCGGCGCTCGACGCCCACGCCGTACTGCAGGGGCAGGTGGCGGATCACCTCGTACGCCTCGGCGGCGCTGGAAGCGTTGTAGTAGATCGGCTGCCACTGGTGGAGCCCGGCCGAGTGCGTGAGCAGGTGACGCACGGTGATGCTGTCGAAGTGTGCTCCGCGGAAATCGGGCAGGTAGCGGTGCACGGGCGCGTCGACGTCGATGAGGCCGCGATCGACCAGCAGCATGATCGCGTACGTCGTGGCCATCACCTTGGTGACGGAGGCGAGGTCGAAAACCGTCGTGACCTGCATCGGCCGGGGCTCGTCCAGCCGGCGTGGTGTGCCGTACTTCGCCCGTTCGTCATACTCGTAGAGCTGCGCGAAGCCGTGGGCGCTCTCGTGGACGATCCGGCCGTCGCGCGTCACGACGAGGACGGCGCCGGGGATCTGCCCTGCGGCCACGGCGGCGTCGAGCATGCTGTCTGCGCGCAGGATGGCGCCGGCGAACGCATGGTCGCGTGGTGCCGAAGGCGTGACGTACGCGGCCTGGGCGCATGCGGCCAGCAGCGTCACGGCAAAGGGTATGGCGCGGGTCAGTGAGACGGTCATCCCGGCAAACTCCGGCGGCGCGTGATGTGCGGCAAGGTGGGGCGGGCCGGGCACGGGCACGGGCACGGGCACGGGCACGGGCACGGGCACGGGCACGGGCACGAGTATCGCCGAGTTCAAGCGCAGCGCGCCGGCGGGCTCAGCGCCTGCACGTCAGCGGGTGGGCACCGCGTCGGCGGCGCGCACACGCACACGCACACGCACACGGGGGAAGGGTGGACGCTGGTCACGGGGGCCGGACTGCACAGAGCGCGGGGGGTGTGCGCCCCCCCGGCGCGGACGTGGTGTTCCGGACCCGCGGCCTGGGCAAGGTCTACCGCATGGGGCAGGTCGAGGTGCACGCGCTGCGGGGCGTCGATCTCGACCTCTACGCGGGTGAGCTGGTGGTCCTGCTCGGTGCGTCCGGCAGTGGCAAGTCCACGCTGCTCAACATTCTCGGCGGGCTGGACACGGCAAGCTCGGGGACGGTGTCGTACCTGGACCGCGACCTGACGCACGCAACCGACGATGTGCTCACCGAGTTCCGCCGCTATCACGTCGGCTTCGTCTTCCAGTTCTACAACCTGATCCCGAGTCTCACCGCGCGGGAGAACGTTGCGATCGTCACGGAGATCGCGCGCGATCCGATGTCGCCGGAGGAGGCGCTGCAGCTCGTCGGCCTGGGCGAGCGAATGGACCATTTCCCTGCGCAGATGTCCGGCGGCGAACAGCAGCGGGTGGCGATCGCGCGGGCGATCGCCAAGCGGCCCGCGGTGCTGCTGTGCGACGAACCGACCGGCGCACTGGACTCCGGGACCGGCGTTGCGGTGCTTGCGGCGATCCAGCGTGTGAACAGCGAGCTGGGCACGACGACGGCGGTGATCACGCACAATGAAGCCCAGGCACGGATCGCGAACCGGATCATCCACCTGAGCGACGGCCGGATCACGCGGGTGGACGAAAACCGTGAGCCGGTCCAGGCGCGGGAGCTGACCTGGTGACGTTCTGCGCCGCGTCCGGGCCAGTGCATCCTGCGCATGAGGCGCAGCGCCTCGAGCAGGCAGCCTGCGCTGAAGCGTCTGCAGAGCGGCCCGTCCCGGGCGCCGTGAGCCTTCCGTGCTGAAGCTGCGCGCACTCGATCGCAAGCTGCTGCGCGACCTGGGGCAGATGCGTGGGCAGGCGATCGCAATCGCGTTCGTCGTGGCAGCGGGCGTCGCGTCCTGGGTCTCCATGGCAAGCATCATGGACTCGCTGCAGGGCACGCTCGCGGCCTACTACAGGGACTATCGCTTTGCGGACGGCTTTGCGACGGTGCGGCGCGCACCGGAACGCGTGGCGGACCGGCTGCGTGCGGTGGCGGGCATCGGGCACGTGGAGACGCGGGTGATCGGCGCGGCCAACCTGGATGTGCGGGGCTTCGACGAGCCCGTCACCAGCGTGATCGTCAGCCTGCCGGGCGCCGGGCAGCCTGCTCTCAACCGGCTCGTCATCCGGTCCGGACAGCTTCCCGCTGCCCGCTCGGACGAGGTCCTGCTCAACGAGGTGTTCGCGGATGCACATGACCTGGAGCCCGGCGACAGCATCACGGCGATCCTGAACGGGCGCTACCGCGTGCTGACGGTGAGCGGCATCGCGCTCTCGCCGGAGTACCTGATGCAGATCCAGCCGGGGGCCTTTTTTCCCGACCCGGAGCGCTTCGGCGTGCTGTGGATGGACCGGGACGTGCTCGCACCCGCGTACGACATGGACGGCGCGTTCAATGACGTCGTCTTCACGATTGCGCCCGGTGCGCGCACGGCCGATGTGATCGAGCGTGTCGACGCGGTGCTCCGGCAGTATGGTGGCCAGGGGGCGCACGGGCGCGAGGACCAGCCGTCGCACTCGCTGATTTCCGAGGAGTTCCGGCAGCTCGAAACGATGTCGACATTGCTGCCCGCGATCTTTCTCGCGGTCGCGGCGTTTCTTCTCAACATCGTCGTGTCGCGGCTCGTTGCGCTGCAGCGCGAGCAGATCGCGGTGCTCAAGGCCTTCGGTTACACCAACGTCGCAATCGGCGTGCACTACCTGAAGCTGGTGCTGGTGATCGGGCTGCTGGGTGCACTGCTGGGCATCGCGCTCGGCATCTGGGCGGGAGCGGCGATGGGTGGGCTGTACCTCGAGTTCTACCGCTTCCCTGCCCTGGACTACACGCTGCGCGCGTCCGTCGTGGTTCTCGCGGTGTCGTTCACCGGCGGTGCCGCCCTGCTGGGCGTGATCCGCGCGGTCCGCAATGCAGTTCGCCTGGCGCCGGCGGAAGCGATGCGGCCGCCCGCTCCGGCGACGTACCGGCCGACGATCGTCGAGCGACTGGGCCTGCAGCGTTTCTTCGACCAGCCGACACGCATGATCATGCGCAACCTCGAGCGGCAGTCGATCAAGTCGCTGCTCACGGTCCTCGGCATTGCGGCCGGCTGTGCCCTGCTCGTCATGGGACTCTTCTTCGGCGACGCCTTCGACCGCATCATCCGCGTGCAGTATGGCATCGCGCAGCGCCACGACCTGGCTGTCACGTTCATCGAGCCCACCTCGTCGTCCGCGGTGCAGGAGCTGGCAGCACTGCCGGGCGTGCTGCATGCGGAGCCGATGCGCACAGTCCCGGTGCGGTTGCGCCACGGCCACCGCGAGGAGATGATCGCATTGCAGGGTGTGCCGCCCGACGCGTACCTGCAGCGCGTGATCGACCCGGATCTGCGGCCGCTCGCCATTCCGCCCTCCGGCGTGCTGCTGTCCACGCGACTCGGCGAGCTGCTCGATGCGCGGGCCGGTGACCAGCTCGAGGTCGAGGTGCTCGAGGGGACGCGCTCCCGCACCCTGCTGACCGTCGCCGGACTCGGCGAACAGTTCGTCGGCCTGGGCGCCTACATGGAGCTGGACGAGCTCAACCGACTGGCCGGCAACGGCCAGGCGGTCTCCGGTGCGCTGCTGATGATCGACGATGCATACGCGAATGCGATCACCGGGCGGCTGCAGGATCGTCCCCGTATCGCGGCCATCACCGCACAGGACCAGGCGATCAACGCGGTGCGCACCACCTTCGAATCGAGCATGCTCGTCATGACTGCCGTGCTCAGCCTGTTTGCCGGCATCATCGCGTTCGGCGTGATCTACAACAGTGCCCGGATCTCGCTGTCCGAGCGGGACCGCGAGCTTGCGAGCCTGCGCGTGCTCGGCTTCCGTCGGGGCGAGGTCGCCTATATCCTGCTCGGTGAGCTGGCGCTGCTCGTGCTGCTCGCGGTGCCCGTCGGCTTTCTGTTCGGTGGACTGGGCGCACGTGCGCTGGTCGACAGACTGCAATCCGACATGTACCAGATTCCACTCGTGCTGCAGTCGGACACGTTCGCCATCGCGGCGAGCGTGGTGCTCGGCGCGGGCGCCGCCTCTGCCCTCATCGTGCTGCGCCGCCTCAACGAGCTCGACCTGGTCGGCGTCCTCAAGACGAGGGAATGATGAAGCGACCTACCCGGCGGCAGATCGTGCTCGGCGCGATTGCGGCCGTGACTCTCCTCGCGATCGTCGTCGCGTTCCTTCCCGAACCACTGCCGGTCGACGCGGCACCGGTCACCAGTGGACCGCTGCGGGTCACCGTGGAGGAGGAAGGCAGGACGGAGGTTGCGGATCGCTACGTCGTCACTGCGCCCGTCATCGCATATGCCCGCCGCATCACGCTGGAGGAGGGCGACGCGGTGGGTGCAGGCGATGTGCTGGTGCAGCTCGAGCCGCCACGCGCGGCGATCCTGGACCCGCGCAACCAGGCGCAGGCGAACGCGGCGGTACGCGCCGCGCGCGCGGCCGTCCAGGAGGCAGCCGTCGCGGCGGAGCGGGCAGACGCGGACCTGGCGCGCTTTGAACGGCTGTTCGACGCAGGCGCGATCACGGCGCAGGAGATCGAGCAGGCCCGCGCTGCAGCCGTGCGGGCCGGTGCGTCGCTGGACGCGGCGCGCGCGGAGCTGTCGGCCGCCGAGATCAGTGCGCGCGCCACGCCGTCGGGTCACCTGTCCGTGCCGACGGTACTGCGCGCCCCCGCCGGCGGCCAGGTACTGGCCGTGCGCCGGACGAGCGAGGGCCCTGTCAGTCCCGGCGAGCCGCTGCTCGAGATCGGCAACACCCGCGTCATCGAGGTGCGCACGGACGTCCTTTCGGAAGACGCCGTGCAGATCCACCCCGGCACGCGGGTCGAGATCGACGACTGGGGCGGCGCCGCGAAGCTGGAAGGCGTCGTGACACGCGTCGATCCCGAAGCCGTCACCCGGGTCTCCGCGCTCGGCGTCGAGGAGCAGCGCGTGCCGGTATGGGCGAGCATCACGTCGCCGGAGAGTCTCCGGGGCGGGCTCGGGTCCGGATACCGCGTGCTCGCGCGTTTCATACTCTGGGATGGCGCCGGCGTGCTCCAGGTGCCGACCGCGGCGCTGTTCCGGAGCGGTGACGGCTGGAGCACGTTCGTCGTGGAGGACGGCCGGGCGCGGCTCCGGGGTGTCGAGATCGGCCGGCAGGGTGGCCTTGCGACGCAGGTGCTGGACGGTCTCCGCGAGGGAGAGCTCGTCGTGGTGCACCCGCCCGGCGACCTGGCGGACGGCGCACGGGTGGACGTGCCGGCGGAGCAGGACGGCTGAGAACGCGGGCTGTGGCCGCTCCGTTGTCGCCGCGTTCGTGCGCCGTGCGCGTGCAGGACGTCGCCTGAACGGACATCCGGTGGTTCCGTCCCGTGCACCTGTCGCCGCAGCCCCCGACGAAACATTATGCCCCGGCTCACGTATCACGGGCACAGCAACGCATCCATCCTGCGATCTCCGGACGTCAATGACGCAGACCCGCAGCGGTAGGCTACTGTATGTTGCCGCCACCGCGATCCTCAGTCTTGTCACAGCATGCGCCTCGAGCTCCGGGGCCGGGGTGTCTCCCGCGGGACCGGGTGAGGCTCCGAACCGCAGCGACAGTCGCAGCACCTCGGACATCGAGGCGCTCTACCGCGCCCGCATCGACAGCTCGCGCACCCGCTTCACGGAAGCGGACGTCGTGTTCATGAACGACATGATCCATCACCATGCGCAGGCGATCGAGATGGCACAGCTCGCGCCATCGCATGGTGCCAGCGAATCGATCCGCACGCTCGCGGCGCGCATCATCAATGCGCAGGAGGACGAGATCGCGACGATGCAGCGGTGGCTGCGCACGCGCGGCCAGCCGGTGCCCGAGCTGCACCGGATGGACGACGGCCGCGTGATGGTGCACGTGCCGGGGATGCAGCACGGCGCCAATCACGATATGATGCACATGCCCGGCATGCTGAGCGCCGAGCAGCTCGCATCGCTGCGCGCGGCACGAGGCCCTGCGTTCGACCGCCTGTTCCTCACGCTCATGATCCAGCACCACACCGGCGCCGTGGCGATGGTACGCGACCTGTTCGCGACGGATGGCGCGGGGCAGGACGAGGACGTGTTCCGCTTCGCCTCGGACGTGCAGGTCGATCAGCGGACGGAAGTCGCGCGCATGGAGCTGATGCTGAGGGCACTGCCCGAGGCCGACGGCTCGCAGTAGTCACACCCCGACAAACCAGCTAAAGGAATCGGTATGAGACCTGTCCCCCTGCAGGAACTCCGTACACGCGCGGCATCGCTGCGCACCGGTGCGCTGCTCGCCGCCGGGGCGTTGAGCCTCGCGGCCTGCGCGTCCTCCACGTCGTCGGCCGGCTCCTCGCAGCCGGCGCCCACCACGGGCGACGTCGTGCCGTTCTCGACTGCGCTCCGGACAGTTCCCAGCCCGGATCCGCGTGTCGGGCTCGGCGCCGGCCTGTTCGACGCAGAGGAGGCGATCTGGAACCTGCGCCAGGTGTCGTTCACTCCACCGTCCGAGGAGTTCGTCGGCGTGACCAACTCCGACCTCGCGTTCACGGGCGACTTCGCGATCCAGGGCAACTACAACGGGTTCCAGGTCTGGAACATCGCCGATCCGGCGAACCCGACGCTGGAGATCGGCTTCGTCTGCCCGGCATCGCAGAGTGACGTGTCCATCTACCGCAACCTGCTCTTCGTCTCGGGCGAGGGACTGGGCGGCCGGCTGGACTGCGGCACGGAGGGCGTGGCCGAGGCAGTCAGCCAGGACCGCCTGCGCGGCATCCGGATCTTCGACGTCAGCGACATTCGCAACCCGCGCTACGTCGGCAACGTGCAGACCTGCCGCGGCTCGCACACGCACACCGTGCTCGAGCATCCTGGCGACACCGAGAACGTCTACATCTACGTGTCGGGCTCCGCCCAGGTACGCCCGGAGGAGGAGCTGCCGGGGTGCGTCGCGGCGCCGCCGAGCGAGGATCCGAACTCCGCGCTGTTCCGCATCGAGGTCATCCGCGTGCCGCTGAAGAACCCGGAGCTCGCCGCCATCGTCAGCTCGCCGCGCATCTTCGATGAGCTGGTCGCGCCGCCGAGACACGGCATGGCGCCGGACGACATCCGTGAGATCGAAGAGGCAAAGGCCCGTGGCGCGTTCGTCGCCGAGGTGATGGGGCAGCAGTTCGTGCTGCCGGACCAGTGGGTGCGCCCGATGCTCGACTCCATCGTTGCGCGCCGTGGCGGCACGGGTGCTCCGACCGCGCAGGACAGCGCGACGCTGCGGGCCGAGCTGCCGCAGATCGTTGCGGCCATGGTCGGTGAGCGTGAGCAGGGTGACGGCCCGCGTCCGGGCCCGACGCAGTGCCACGACATCACCGTGTACCCCGCGATCGGGCTCGCCGGCGGCGCGTGCGAGGGCTACGGCCTGCTCCTCGACATCCGCGACCCGGTCAACCCCGTGCGCATCGATGCGGCAGCGGATTCCAACTTCGCGTACTGGCACTCCGCCACGTTCAGCAATGACGGCAGCAAGGTCATCTTCACGGACGAGTGGGGCGGCGGCGGTCAGGCGAAGTGCCGTGCGAGCGACCCGGCCGAGTGGGGTGCGAACGCGATCTTCACGATCGAGAACCGGCAGCTCGTCTTCAAGGACTACTACAAGCTGCCGGCTGCGCAGACGCCACTCGAGAACTGCGTCGCGCACAACGGCTCGCTGATCCCGATCCCGGGTCGTGACGTGATGGTGCAGGCGTGGTACCAGGGCGGCATCTCCGTCTTCGACTTCACGGACCCGAACAACCCCGTCGAGATCGCGTTCCATGACCGCGGCCCAATCGATCCGGACCAGTTCTCGATGGGCGGCAGCTGGTCGGTGTACTGGTACAACGGCGCGATCTACAGCTCGGAGATCGCACGCGGGCTCGACGTCTTCGAGCTGGAGCCGAGCGCGTTCCTGACGCAGAACGAGATCGATGCGGCGAACACGGTGCAGCTCGACTACCTGAACCCGCAGGGCCAGCCGCAGTACGTCTGGCCGCCATCGTTCGCCCTGGCACGTGCCTACGTCGACCAGCTCGAGCGCTGGCAGGGGCTGCCGGCGGACCGCATCGCCGAGATCCGCGGCTCGCTCGTGAGCGCAGAGGTGCTGTCCGGTGCGCCGCAGGCAAACATGCTGAACCGTCTCGCAACACGTCTCGACGCCGACGTCGCG
>DASTYK010000121.1 GCA_035764935.1 Longimicrobiales bacterium
TCCCCGCTCGCGCACCCACTCGACGCCCAGCGCGCCTACTACGCTCCCGGCCAACGCGTGGAGGTCTTCGGCCTTCGCCATTGGACGCCCGCCGCGCTCCAGGACTCTATCAGCCGCAAGGTCCCTGGCCAGGCCCTCCACGACGCTGCGTGCATGGCCACGCTTACGCAGACCTTCGGCTTCGCCGATGCTGAGGTGACGCGGCTGACCATGGTTGGCGGGCCGGGTGCGAAGAGCCCTACCGACCGGCGGCACTATCTCCTCATCAAGCTCGTCGAGCCGCAGGACTCGGCCGAGGTGGTGTGGGCGCCGGAGCCGCGCGGGATGAGCGTCCTGCGGCCCGAGTACGCGTCCCTCGTTCAACCGTCGCTTGGCGAGACGCACGCCACAGCGTTCGGCTGGACCTGGTTCCTCCCGGCGCTCCAGTATTACGGCCTCGACTCGGCCGGCCGCGCGCAGGGGTTGAAGCAGTATCCGCAGCTGCAGAAGGATGCGTCGCGACTCTGGGCATTCCTCGATGCACAGAGTTCCCCCGCGAGCCGCGACCTGGCTCTCATCGCGCTGCGGGACGACGCGCTGTACGTGAACCGGCTGGTCGCGGCGATGATCCTCGTCAACTTCGCCGATGAGGACGCGGCGTGGCTTGCGCTCGTCGAGGCCATGCGGGACTCGCATCCCGCCGTGCGCGCACTCGCCACGCATGCGTTGGGGACGATGAAGCCCCGCACGGTGGACTGGACCCCGGCGGTACCTACGCTGCGACTGCTGATCGGGGGCACCAACGTCCGTGCCTTCGAGGACGTCGTCCAGATGCTGGTCCAGACGGGCATTGCGCCCGCGCACGGGCGCGCGTTACTGAGTGGCAATTCCCGGTGGGTCCTCGAGCACCTGCGGGCCGAGAATCCGATGACGCTGGAACGGACGACCCGGTTCCTGAAGCGGATGAACGGCGGGCGGGACGCATCGGCGTCCAAGGGCGGATGGGAAGCATGGCTGGCGCGGTTGTAGTCGCAGCCGGGCCCTGACATCGCGGTGGAACCATGAGCTCGTTCGAATTGTTTCGTCCACATGATGGCATGCGATCAGGGATGTGGCTCGCCATTGCGCTGCTGCTCGTGACGGCATGCCGTGGCCCCGCGCAGTCGCCCGTGCCGGGGCCGTCCCCGCTTCAGCTGCTGGCGGATCAGCCGCTCGACCAGCCGCCGCACACGACCGACAGCGTGTGGGCGGTCGTAACAGCGCCACAGAATGTCATCGATGACGGCGAGGGCGGTCGATGGGTCCACAATGCCCTGTACGTGGCCTTCGTGGACGGCGTGCCGATCGCGCGTCGGCAGCAGCTGGTCGACTCCGTGCAGGCGCGCGTCGTCGGGGGCACGACGCTGGGATTGACCCCGCTGCACCTCCTGGTGTTCGAGCATCTGCGTCCGGCTCCGCGTGATGTCGCGTTAGATGCGTTGTTCAAACTCACGGATGGATTGCGCGCGCATCCTGAGGTGAAGAGCGTGCTTACAATCGAGCTGACGCCAAGCTTTGCACCCGACCGCGAAACGAACCGTTGAAGCGCTCGTGACCGGCTTGCTGCCTGGCCGCTGTTCGGTCCCACCAGCCACGAGGATCCGCAACGTGAGACCCCTGCACCCTCTCTGGCGCCGCGCCGTCGTTGCCACCGGGTTCTCGCTCGCGTTGGGCGCGCCGGTCAGCGCGCAGTCGCCTCCGGACTCCGCAGTCGTCGTTGCGCTGGTGCGGCACGCCGTCGCGCATCTGCCGCCACGCGACTCTGCACTCCGCAGCGCTCCGTGGCGAGTGGAGGCGTCCGACTCCGCCTCCCGGGCGTGGCGCTCGGCAGCCGCGTCCGTGGCAGCGGCGATCAAGGCGCGGGCGGCCTCACGCCGGGACAGCATCCAGGCGGTGATGACGCTCGGCGAGTACGCCGATTCGGGTGGTGTGCACCGCCTCTCGGTAGAGGTCGTGACACTGGGCCGGTGCGGCGCCACCTGGGAACGCGCCTGGGCCTACACGACGTGGTACGAGGTCCTGGGTCGCGAGTTGTCCGGAGCCTGGGAGTTCACGCCACCGCGCGAGGTGTGGCACGGCGACCCGACTGTGTGTCTCGAGCGGCCCGATCTCACCCCGGAAGGGCGGCAGCGCGTCCCCATCACCAAGCGCACGCCGTGAAAGCGACGCGCTATTGGCCGGGGTGCGGTCGCACCCCGGACGCCCTGGCGGTGAGTGCCATCGTGGCTGCATGTGCCTGTTCCAGTCCCACCGCCGGGCCTGATCGTGACGCCCTTCGAGTCGAATGGCGGGTACCGCTGCCGGGAGGATCATACCCCGGTCCACCTGCCCCTGCGCTCGCGGGCGGCCACTTCTTCGCGGTCGCCGGCGGGATAACGGCGCGACGTGCCACCGACGGTTCACAGGTCTGGCACGCCCGAGGCTCCGACTGGGTTTATGGACCGGCAAATCTCATCGCCAGCGCTGGATTCGTGTTCGCTGCCGAATCGCTCGTCTATGCGCTGGACGGTGGGACCGGCCAGGAACGGTGGCGCTTCACGCCGGTGACCAACGCGTCGATTGGCAAGAGCGCCGTCGACGACCGTGCATTCTACTTTGGGACGGGGACGACGGCACGCCGCATCTATGCGCTGAATCGGGCTGATGGCGGTGTGCTCTGGAGCACCGAGATCGGCCCGGAATGGGAATTTCGTGGGTGGGTCCGAGGAACCGCGGTGAGCGGTGACACCGTCTACGCAACCGCCGAGCAGTACCGTGCGGAGAACGGGTATCGTTCGTCCGGGTGGCTGGTCGCGCTCGACCGGTTCACTGGGCGGATCTTTTGGCGCTACACCCTGGGTGCAGGCGAGGACGCGAGAAATCTCACGTCGTCTCCGGTCATCGTCGGCCGGTTGATCCTGGCCAGTGACTACAAGGGAAACGCCGTGATCGCCGTAGACCGGTTTACCGGTCAACTGGTATGGGAGACTGCCGGTGAGGCGGGGTACGCGGGGCCGGCCGATTCGCCGGTCGTGGTCGGAGACACAGCGTATGTCGGCTCGGGTGATACCCACGTGTATGCCCTGGACGTGGCATCCGGAAAGATCCTCTGGCGCGCACGAACGGAGGCATCGGTGAA
>DASTYK010000122.1 GCA_035764935.1 Longimicrobiales bacterium
GGTCGCTGCTGCCGCCGGAGGCCGTGCAGAGCATCGAGCTGTCGGTGAGCCCCACGGTGGTCGCGATCACGGCAGTGCTGGGCGTGACGACGGGTCTGCTGTTCGGGCTCTTCCCGGCACTCCACAGCACGCGCTCCGACCTGGTCACGACGATCCGCGCCAACGCCGGCAATCTCACCGTCACTCGTGGTGCAGCCCGCTTCCGCGCGGGTCTCGTGACGGCGCAGGTCGCACTCTCGATGGCCCTGCTGATCCTGGCAGGACTGTTCATGCGCAGCCTGGTCAACATCGGCAAGGTGGATCTCGGGCTCCGTACCGAGAACGTCGTGACGTTCGCGATCTCGCCGCAGCTGAACGGCTACAGCATCGAACGCTCTCACCAGCTGTTCCAGCGTGTCGAGGAGGAGCTGGCAGCGCTGCCGGGGGTCATCCAGGTCAGCAGTGGGCTCGTACCCGTGCTCGCGGGGAGCAGCTGGGGTTCCGATGTCGCAGTGGAAGGCTTCCAGGACGGCCCTGATATCGACACGAATGCGCGGATGAACATCGTCGGGCCCGGCTATTTCACCACGCTCGACGTGCCCGTCCTCGCCGGTCGCGAGTTCACTCCGCAGGACGTGATGAATGGAACGCGGGTCGCAATGGTCAACGAAGCGTTCCTGCGCAAGTTCAACCTCGACCGCACCGCCATCGGCAAGCGCATTTCCGACGAGGGATCCGAGCCCGACACGGAGATCATCGGGATCGTGCGGGACTCGAAGTACAACGACGTGAAGGAAGAAATCCCGGCGATGTATTTCAAGGCGTGGCGGCAGCAGGACTGGGTCGGCGCGCTCACGTTCTACGCCCGGACCGGCGCGGATACCGACCAGGTGATGCGCGCCGTCCAGCCGATGATGGCGCGCATCGATCCGAACCTGCCGGTCGAGAACCTCAAGTCCCTCGCGCAGCAGGTCCGGGAAAACGTCTTCCTGGACCGGATGATCGGTACACTGTCCGCCGCGTTTGCCGCGCTCGCGACACTGCTCGCTGCAGTCGGTCTGTACGGTGTGCTCGCCTACACCGTGGAGCGGCGCACCCGTGAGATCGGCGTGCGCATGGCGCTCGGTGCCGACTCGTCACGTGTCCGCCTCATGGTGCTGCGCCAGGTCGCTGTTATGATGCTGA
Organism: Longimicrobiales bacterium; assembly: GCA_035764935.1. Classification (NCBI taxonomy): domain Bacteria; kingdom Pseudomonadati; phylum Gemmatimonadota; class Longimicrobiia; order Longimicrobiales; species Longimicrobiales bacterium. Next base: position 1,165 of record DASTYK010000122.1, read on the forward strand.
GCGGCGGTGCGGTCGGACTCACCGCGGCGTGGGCGCTCGGCCGGGTAATGGGATCCGTGCTGTACCAGGTGGAAGGAGCGGATCCCCTGGTGTTCGGAGCTGCAGTCACGGTGCTCTCTCTGTTCGCGCTCGCGGCCGGGTACATCCCGGCTCTGCGTGCATCGCGGGTCGACCCGCTGCATGCGCTGCGCTACGACTGAGGCATCGGGCATGGTGCGAGACCGACTCGTGCGATACCATTCGTGAGGTGCTGTGGCCCGGCCGCCGTGAGCGACCGGGCCACATGATTTCGACCTTCCACGATGTGCTCGCATGACGCCTCCGCTCGGCATCATCGAAGGATTCTACGGGCCACAATGGTCCTGGCAGACGCGCGCAGAGACCGTCGAGTTCCTCGCGCCGCACGGCTACAGCTTCTACCTGCATGCGCCCAAGGGCGACGCCTGGCTCCGCAGGCGCTGGCAGGAGCCGCATCCCGCGGATCACGCGGAGCGGCTGCGGCAGCTCGCACGGCACTGCCGCACGCATGACGTCCGGTTCGGCGTCGGACTCAGTCCGTACGAGATCTACCTGTCGTTCGACGACGCAGCGCGCGACGCGCTCGCGCGCAAGCTCGCCTTCCTGGACGAGATCGGGTGCGAGTACCTCGCGATCCTGTTCGACGACATGCGCGGCGATATCCCCGACCTTGCCGCCCGCCAGATCGAGATCATCAACTGGATCCGCGAGCGCACCAGCGCACAGCGGCTGATCTTCTGCCCGACGTACTACTCGGATGACCCGATCCTCGACCGGATCTTCGGTGCACGACCTGAGGGCTATCTCCAGGCGATCGGCGAAGGAATGGATTCGGCCGTCGACATCTTCTGGACGGGCGAGGAGGTCGTCTCGGCGGAGTACTCTCCGGCGCACCTGCGTCGCGTCACGGAGCAGCTCGGGCGCAAGCCGTTCCTGTGGGACAACTATCCGGTGAACGACTCGGTCCGCATGTCACGCACACTTCACGTGCGTGCGTTCACAGGCAGACCCGCGTCGATCGGTGAGCACATCGCCGGGCACGGGGTCAACCCCGCGCTGCAGCCCGTGCTCTCGCGTATTCCCGCGCTCACGCTGGTCGAGAGCTACCAGAAGGGTACGGATTACGAGTACGGCGCCGCGTTCCGTCGGGCCGCCGATCGAGTGCTGGGTGACGACCTGGGCAGACGCGTCTGGGAGGACCTCCTGACACTGCAGGATTTCGGCGTCGATCGTCTTTCCGACGAGCAGAAGGCCACGCTGCGCTCGCGCTACGATGCCATCGATCATGAGGGCGCACGCGAGATCATGCGCTGGCTTGCGGGCGAGTACCAGGTGAGCAAGGAAGTCGTGGAAACACAGTAGGGCGGGCAGGCAGGCTCGGGAAATGAACACGGCGCCAGGACAATCGGCCGGGCGCCGTGTTCGCACTCATCACTAGCGCGAAATGATCGGGTCTGGACTGCCGTCGGGGTCGCACGATGCGGAGCCGTTCGTGCGCGCACTGCCCAGCAGCAGCACGCCCGCCGCATGCGGCGCGGCCATCGACGTACCGCTCATGGTCGTGGTACCGCCACCCTTCTTCGTAGACAGAATGCTGACGCCGGGCGCCGCGTAGTCCACCGGCGGGTTGCCCCAGTTCGACCACGACGCCATGCAGTCGCTGGCGTTGACGGCAGAGATCGTGTAGATGTTGGAGCCGTTCACACGCGCCGGCGTGAAGTTGCCGGCGAACTCGCCATCGTTGCCGGCGGCGAGGACGAAGCGGATGCCAGTGCTCGCGGCATCGCTCACGGCGCGTTCGAGCGTCGAGTTTGCGCCCGAGCCACCCAGGCTCATGTTCGCCACGTCGCCGGAGCTGCCATTCGCCGCGACATAGTCGATTCCATTGATCACGCCCTCCCAGGTGCCGCTGCCGCTGTTGTCCAGCACGCGTACCGCGCATACCCAGGCATTGGCGGCGACTCCAACCACGTCCGTGGTGTTGTTTTTCGCTGCGATCGTGCCGGCCACGTGCGTGCCGTGACCGTTGCCGTCGGCGGGGCTGTCCTTGCCCCGGGTCACGAAGTTGGCGTGACACGCCCTGGACGTGTTGAGGTCTGCATGCGTCAGGTCGATGCCCGTGTCGATCACCCAGGCGGTCCTGCCCGTGCCGTCACCCGCGCCGCCCACGCGCGTCACTCCCCACGGCGTCGTCTGGCCGCCACCGCCGCCACCACCCGGACGTGCTGCGTCCTCGATCGGCCGGATCAGCGCTACCGGCCCGTCTGCCTCGATGATCTCGATGCGCGGATCCGCACGGAGTGCCTGCAGGCGCGACTCGGGTAGCGGCGCCGAGAAGCCGGGCGCGGCATGAAGCCGCATCGAGCGCACCGCGAGCCCGTGGATGCGCGCCAGCTCGCTCGTGGTGGACGGGACATCGACACCCTCACGGAACGTGACGAGGTAGATCGGCGCACCACGCTGCACGGATTCGGTCGAGACCGGATCGAACGGCAGGGCTGTGTCCTGCTCGGCGCAGGCGGCGAGTGTGACTGCGGCGAGCGCCGCAGCGGGGATGATACGTCGCATGGAGCCTCCCGACGGGGGGTGTGGGTGGGACACCGGCCGGCAGGTCGCAGCGCTACGGCTGCGTGCCGGGGTCCCGGCTGGTGGCGGAGCGGCGGACGCAATGCTGATGCCGCGGCCGCCGTCGGGCGCTCAGCTCCAGTCGAGCGCCCGCTGCACCAGGAGCGCGCGCTCCCGCTCGTTCTGAGCCAGTCCGGCCGCGCGCCGCAGCTCCGCGACGGCCTCGACGTTTCTGCCGAGCCTGTGCAGCAGGTCGGCGCGTGCCGCGGGCAGCAGGTGATAGTGCCGGAGCGCGGGCTCGTCCACGATGTCATCGATCAGCTCGAGACCGGCGTCCGGCCCGAAGGCCATGGCGACGGCGACCGCGCGGTTCAGAGCGACGACGGGCGACTGCGTGATCTCGGTCAGGGCGTCGTACAGTGCGACGATCCGCTCCCAGTCGGTGTCGCCCGGCGTGCGCGCACGTGCGTGACACGCGGCGATGGCTGCCTGGAGCGTGTAGGGGCCCAGCGTGTCGGTGAGCTGCTGTGCGCGCTCCAGTGCGGCAAGTCCGCGCTGGATGAGCAGTCGGTCCCAGCGCGAACGGTCCTGCTCCAGGAGCAGCACCGGCTCGCCGGCGGTGTCGATCCGGGCGCGGTTGCGCGATGCCTGCAGCTCGAGCAGCGCCACGAGTCCGTGAACCTCCGACTCATCGGGCGCGAGCCCGGCGAGGACGCGCGCGAGCCGCAAGGCTTCCTCGCACAGATCGGCGCGCAGCCACGCGTCGCCTGCTGTCGCGGCGTAGCCCTCGTTGAAAATCAGGTAGATCACCTCGAGCACGGAGCCCAGGCGTGCTGCCCGCTCCTCCTGGCGTGGCACTTCGAACGGCACGTGTGCTTCCGCCAGTGTGCGCTTCGCGCGGACGATTCGCTGTGCAACGGTCGGAACCGGTGCGAGAAACGCCCGTGCGATCTCTTCGGTGGTCAGGCCGCCGAGCAGTCGCAGCGTCAGTGCGACGCGCGCTTCGGTCGACAGGACCGGATGACACGCGGTGAAGATCAGTCGCAGCAGGTCGTCACCGACGTCGTCGTCGATTGCTTCGTGAATGGACGCTTCGGGCGACGTCGTCTGCTGGTCGATGTCGTACGCGACCTGCTCGTGCTTGCGCTCGAGCATCCGTCCCCGGCGCAGGTGATCGATTGCGCGACGCTTCGCGGTGGCCATGAGCCAGGCGCCCGGATTGTCCGGGACGCCCTGCTCCGGCCAGGAACGAAGCGCGGCGACGAGCGCGTCCTGGGCGAGATCCTCGGCCGTGCCGACGTCGCCTGTCATGCGTGCGACCGCGGCGATGATGCGTGGCGCGTCGATGCGCCACGCAGCTTCGATCGCGCGGTGTGTCCGCTCGGAGCTCACGACGGCTGTGTGCCCTCCACGTGCGCCCGCAGGCGCCTGTCTCGCTCCATCTGTTCGGGCGTAGCGACATCTGCGAAGTCGGCATCCTCGAAGACCTGCCGGATCTCGACCTCCGAGTGCTCGCCGTGCGGGTTCGGTATGCGCTTCACCCATTCGATCGCCTCGTCCAGCGAGCGGACCTGCAGAATCCAGAAACCGGCGATCAGCTCCTTGGTCTCGGCGAACGGTCCGTCGATGACCTTGCGCTTGCTTCCGTCGAAACGGACGCGGGCGCCCTTCGAGCTGGGGTGCAACCCTTCACCGGCCAGCAGGACGCCGGCCTTGACGAGCTCCTCGTTGAAGCGGCCCATCTCCTCGAGCAGCTCCTGGCTCGGCATGACGCCCGCCTCGCTGTCCTTTGTCGCCTTGACGATCACCATGAATCGCATGTCGAACCTCCTGTGAGTTGCTTTTTCAGGCCCGCCTGCGCCGATTGCTCCAGCCGGGCTCCATGAACGCGACGAACGAGCCGGCGCCATTTCGACACACGGGTCCGGAGCGCCCGATCCTTGCGGTGCCGCAGCGGCGCAGGGACCCGAAACGCAAGGAATGAGGCCATGATTCGATACCGCTCGATCCTGCTGCCCGCCATGGTCGCGGGCGTGCTCGCATCGTGTGCGACGTCCGCCGCCGAGCGTCCGGTGCCTGGCGCCACGCCGCCGCCGGTTGCAGGGCCGGCCCAGCCGGAGCGGGTGCTGCCATATCCGGTGGAAGCGCCGACCTGGTTCGAGCGCGCCGTGCAGGCGGGGACCCGGACGATGACGGGTCAGCCCGGCCCGCGCTACTGGCAGAACGATGCGAGCTACACGCTGGAAGCGCGCGTGGATGCCGAGGCGAACCGGCTCGACGGCCGGGCGCGCATCACCTACAACAACAACTCGCCCGACGCGCTGCAGAACCTGCACGTCGACCTGACCCAGAATTTCCACGCGCCCGGTGTGATCCGCTTCGAGGAGGCGGAGGTGACCGGCGGCGTCACCCTGGAGCGCGTCGCCGTGAACGGCACGACGCTGGGCACGGAGGGACGCGGCCCGCGCTACGTGGTCAGCGGCACGCGGCTCGTGATTCTGCCGCCGCAGCCCGTGCAGCCGAACAGCAGCGTGACGCTGGAGATCGACTGGGCGTTCGACATCCCCAAGGCCGGTGCCGGCGCGCGCATGGGCTACGACGAAGGGCTGTTCTATCTCGGTTACTGGTACCCGCAGATGGCGGTCTACGACGATGTCATCGGCTGGCACCCGGATCCGTTCGTCGGCAGCACCGAGTTCTACTCGGGGTTCGCCGACTATGACCTGACCATCGATGCACCGGCCGGCTGGGTGGTGATGGGCACGGGGGAACTGACCAATGCCGCCGAGGTGCTCGCGCCCGCGGTGCTCGAGCGCTATCAGCGGGCACAGCGCAGCGACCAGGTCGTGCAGGTGCTGCGTGCTGCCGATTTCGACAATGCGACCGCGACCGGCCGCGCGGGCCGGCTGCGCTGGCACTTCGCGTCCGACTCCGTGCGCGACGTCGCGTTCAGCCTGACACGAAACGCCAACTGGGACGCGCTGCGCACGCCCGTGGGGGATCGCGACGGCGACGGGGCCACCGACTACACCCTGATCAACTCGTTCTGGCGCAGCAGTGCACCGAAGTGGAGCGAGGTGGCGCGTTACTCCGCGCACGCGATTTCCTTCTTCTCCGAGTTCATGGACCTGCCCTACCCCTGGCCGCACATGACGGCGGTCGAAGGCGGCGGCATCATCGGCGGCGGCATGGAGTTCCCCATGATGACGCTGATGGGTGACTACAACCAGAGCACGGACAGTGCGCTGTACTACGTGACGGCGCACGAGCTGGCGCACATGTGGACGCCCATGATCGTCAGCAATGACGAGCGGCGCTACACCTGGATGGATGAGGGGACCACCACCTTCAACGAGAACTCCGCGCGGATGGATTTCTTCCCCGGCCGCTACCACTACGCCGATGACCAGAACTCTTACCTGCAGATCGCGGGAACGGGCTTCGAAGGGGAGATGATGCGGCAGTCTGCGTTTCACTACAATCCGGCGGCCTACGGCATCGCCTCCTACTCCAAGCCGGGCAGCGTGCTCGTCGCCCTGCGTGGCGTGCTGGGCGAAGAGACCTTCATGCGTGCGTACCGCGAGTACTTCGACCGGTGGAAGTACAAGCACCCCTATCCATGGGACATGTGGCGCACGTTCGAGGATGTCAGTGGTCGTGACCTCGACTGGTTCTGGCGGAGCTGGTACTACGAAACGTGGACGCTCGACCAGGGCATCGGGAGCGTGACGTCGGCAGCGGGGAACACGACGATCACGATCGAGGACCACGGGCGCGTGCCGATGCCCGTGCCACTCACGATCACGTACGGTGACGGCAGGACCGAGCAGCGCACCATTCCTGTCGACCACTGGCTTGCCGGCAACCGCTCGGCGACCCTGACCGTGGAGTCCGGTGACGTCACGCGCGTCGAGATCGATGCTGAGCGCGCGTTCCCGGACGTGAACCGCTCCAACAATGTCTGGAGTCGTTGAGCGCGCCGGCTTCGACACCGACTCCGGGTCCCTGCCGGATGCGCGCAATCCGGACATGACCATTCACGCGGCGCGCGACTCCGGGGAGTAACGAGCGTCAACCCGCCGGTGCGGTTTCCAGGCACCGGCGGGTTCTTTATTGGAGCGCGGGTCGGCGCGGCGTGACGTCGCGTTCGCGTGCGTGTCTCGATCCTGCTCGCTCGAACGTTCCCATACCTAAGCGGACGAACCCGACGGGAGATCGGCCGCACGTCGGCTGACATGGCAGTGTCATGAATTGACGCGCTCGTCCGTCGCACTTTCTGAATCACCTGATTTCCGAAGCCGCTGAGGCCGGCGGCGACCGCGCACGGTGTGCTCGCGCGTAGGCACCGTGCCGCCTGAAACCACGAAAACTCGTTTTCGTGCAACACCTGCATCCCTGGGAGGGACTCGTGGGCAAACGTTTCGTGCTGCTGTTGCTCGCCATGCTGCTCGGTGCTGCCGCACCGTCGGAGGCGGTGGCGCAGGACCGCAGGATCAGCGGTGTGGTGCGGGCAGCACCCGACCAGCCGATTCCGGCGGCGGAAGTTTCGGTCGTCGGATCCGCGCGGGCACCCGTGCTCACCGATGAGCAGGGCCGCTTCTCGATTTCCGTTCCGGCCGGCGACGCGCGACTCCAGGTCCGCGCGTTCGGCTACTCGCGCGGCGAGATCGCGGTGCCGGCCGGCCAGGCCGCAGTCGAAATCACACTGCAGCAGGACGTCTTCAACCTGGACGAGCTGGTCGTCACCGGTCAGGCAACCGCGATCGAGCGTCGCAGTGCGACAACATCGATTGCGTACGTTTCGGGCGAGGACATCCAGAACGTGCCGGCGCCGTCGGTGCTCAATGCGCTGAGCGGCAAGATCACGGGCGTGAACCTGCAGACGAACTCGGGCGCACCGGGCGGCGGCATCCAGATGCAGGTGCGCGGCAACGCGACGCTGCTCGGCGGCTTCGACCCGCTCTACGTCGTTGACGGGATCATCTATTCCAACGCGAGCATCCCGAGCGGGCGCGGCTTCGCGAACGCGGCGGCGAGCGTCGAGCAGGAGGCGGACGCGGTGAACCGCATCGCCGACCTGAATCCCGCCGACATCGAGAGCATCGAGGTGCTGAAGGGCGCCGCGGCGTCGTCGATCTACGGCTCCAAGGCGTCCAACGGCGTCGTTGTGATCACGACCAAGCGAGGCCAGGCCGGCGCGCCGCGCGTCAACCTGACGCAGCGCATCGGCTTCGCGGCACCGCTGAAGCTGCTGGACACGCGTGCATGGACGCGCGACGCAGCGGTGGAACGGTACGGTGAAGAGGCGGCCGAGTACTTCGGCGATCGTGATGCCGTTTACTACGACAATTTCGAGGCCGTGTACGACCAGCGGGATCTGTCATACGAGACGCTCGCGGACGTGCGCGGCGGTACGGAGGAAACGCGCTACTACGTGGCAGGCTCGATCAAGCGCGAGTCCGGCACGGAGCGCAACACGGGCGCAGGGATGCAGAGCCTGCGTGCGAACGTCGACCAGCGCCTGGGCGACGACATCAACGTGCAGTTCTCGAGCGCGTACACGCGCAACGAGAACGACCGCGGCTGGAACAACAACTGCAACAACTACGGCTGCCACGGTTACGCGCTCGCCTACATCCCGGGCTTCCTCGACCTGCGCGTGAAGAACGCGGACGGCACGTATCCCGAGCCGCCCTTCGGCCCGCAGTCGAACCCGCTGCAGCTCACCGAGCTCGGCGTGAACCACGAGGAGACGAACCGCTTCACCGGCGGCGTGAACGTCAGCTGGGATGCGTTCGCCTCGGATCGCCAGTCGCTGCGCATCGTCGGCGGCGGCGGTCTCGACACGTTCGACCAGGCCAACAACGTCTGGTCGCCGAACGAGCTGTTCTTCGAGCGCGGCCAGGCGCTGCCGGGCGAGGCGATCGAGAGCGGTGGGCGCAGCCTCTTCTGGAACTGGAACCTGAACGGCATCCACACCTGGACGACCAGCGGATTCACGGCCACGACGTCGGCAGGTGTGCAGTACGAGGACCGCCGACTCAACACGTTCCTCATCCGCACGCAGAACCTGCTGCCGGGCGAGCGCAACGTGAACCGCGGCACGAACACGACCGTGGACGAGGAGCTCACGCAGGAGCGCACGATCGCGCTCTACCTGCAGGAGGGTGTGCGGCTGTTCGACGAGCGGCTGCTGGTGCAGGCGGGCCTGCGCGCCGAGCGCAGCAGCGTGAACGGCGATACGGACAAGTACTTCGTCTTCCCGAAGGCCGCGGCGTCCTACCGCTTCCTCGATCTGCTGGGTGAGGGCAGTGAAGTGAAGCTGCGCGCCGCGTACGGCGAGACCGGCAACCAGCCGCTGTTCGGCCAGAAGTTCACGACGCTCACCACGCCGCAGCTGGGCGGGCAGCAGGGCCTGGTCGTATCCACGATCTCCGGGTGGGAAGACGTCGAGCCGGAACGCCTGAAGGAGTTCGAGGCCGGCATCGACGGCTTCCTGATGGACGGTCGCCTCTCCTGGGAGCTGACCGGCTTCACGCGCAACACCACGAACCTGCTGCTGCAGCGGGTGCCGGCGCCGTCGTCCGGCTTCACGACGCAGATCTTCAACGGCGGCAAGATCCGCAACCAGGGGATCGAGGCGGCCCTCGGCTACACGCCGATCGTGACCGACAACGTGATGTGGGTGACGCGCGGGACGTTCACGCGCTACACCAGCGAGGTGCTCGACCTGGCCGGTCTGCCGGCGTTCTTCCCGGCGGGATCGGGGTTCGGCAACCTCGGCCGCACGCGCATCGAGGTCGGCCAGCCGATCACGCAGATCGTCGGGTTCGGCTACGAGAACGGTGAGCGTAGCGAGGATCTCGTTCAGCTCGGCAACAGCGCACCCGACTTCCGCGTCGGCTGGGTGAACGACGTTTCCTACGGTCCCGTGCGCGTCAACGCGGTCGTCGACTGGCAGCAGGGTGGCGACGTGATCAACCTGTCGCGCTACCTGATGGACTCGGCGAACAACTCCGAGGACTTCGGCACACCGGCCTTCGAGGCGCGGCGCGTTGCGCGCCAGGCAGGTTCGATCCAGCCGTACATCGAGGATGCGAGCTTCGTCAAGCTGCGTGAGGTATCGGTCATGTTCGACGTGAACCCCGACCTGCTCGGACCGCTGCAGTTCGGCGCACGCTCGCTCAGCCTCGGCCTCGTCGGCCGCAACCTCGCGATGTGGACGGACTACTCCGGCCTGGATCCCGAAGTCGCGAACTTCGGCGCCCAGGCAGTGCGCAGCAACCTCGACATCGCGCCCTATCCGCCGGCGCGCAGCTTCTACCTGAGCGTTTCCCTGGGGTACTGATGAGGTCGACCATGACAACAAGCAGAGCGCTGTCCGCAGCGCGACGCGCATCGGTGCTCGCCGTCGCGGTGCTCGCGGGCGCATGCGCAGACCTGGACATCGCCAACACCAACGCACCGACCGTCGAGACGCTGACCGGTTCGCCGTCGCGTGACGTGATGGCGCGCGCCGCCACGGGCATTTTCTCCAATGCCTACAACGACGTCGCGGCGACCATACAGTTCTACGCCCTCTACGGTCGTGAGGGCTACAACCTCGCCGGCAACGATCCGCGCGAGCTCGAGGAGCAGATCGCCGGGCCGCCTGACCCGACCGGGCGCAACTCGGGTATCTGGACGGGCCAGTACTCGGCGATCCGTACCATCAACACGTACCTCGACGCGCTGCCGCGCGCGACGGGGCTGTCCGCCGAGGAGATCAGTGCCTCCGAAGGCATGGCGAAGACCATGGGCGCCTGGCACTTCGCCCGCCTCGCCGTGCGCACAGGCGAGTTCGGGATCCCCATGGACGTGAACCGCCCGATCTCGGCAGAGCCGGCGCCGTTCGTGTCCTTCGCGGACGCACTCGCTGCCGTGTCGACCATGCTGGATGACGCGTACGCGGACCTGCAGGCAGGCGGGGGCTCGTTCCCCTTCAACGTGGGACCGGGCTTCGAAGATTTCAGCACGCCGGAAACGTTCGCCCGGTTCAACCGCGCGCTCGCCGCAAAGGTGCTCGTCTGGCGCGCCACGTTCAACGACTGCGCCGCATGCTGGGCGCAGGCGCAGCAGGCGCTGGACGCATCCTTCATCACCGATGGGGGACTGCCGGGATCACTGGGCGACGGGGTGTACTACGGGTACTCGACGTCGTCGGGTGAGCCGGCCAACCCGGTTTCCGAGCCGCTCACCAGCGACCGGTACTGGGTGCACCCGTCCATCGTCACCGGCGCACAGCTGCGTGCTGGCGGTGAGCCCGACCTGCGACTCACCAGCAAGGTGATGGACGCCGGCCGGTCGCACAGCCTCACCAGCCCGACCGGCACCCTCACCGGCACGCACAAGCCGGTCATGTTCAACGACGCGACCAACCCCGCGCAGGCCGACCTCGGAACCGACGTTCCGTGGATCATCAACGAGGAGCTGCTGCTGCTCCGCGCCGAGATCCGCTGGCACAACGGTGACCGCCCGGGCGCGATCGAGGACATCAACCTGATTCGCCAGCACGCCGGTGGACTCCCGCCGACCGCGCTCACGGCCGCAAGCCCCGACGACGACTTCATCTCCGAGCTGCTCTACAACCGGCTCTACTCACTGATGTGGTCGCAGGGAACGCGCTGGATCGATGCACGTCGCTACGACAGGCTCGACACCCTGCCGGTCGATCGCCAGGGCGATTACCTGTATCCGAGCATGATCGTGCCGGCCGCAGAGTGCGACGCGCGCGGACTGACGGTGCCGTGCGAGCCGTTGTGATCTGAGAACCCGCCGCAGATTCGGAATCGGGCCGGTACCCGGATGGTTCGGGTGCCGGCCCGCTTCTCTGGCGTGTTGCCGGCGGGCCAAGCATCCAGAGGGCCGCCGGGATCGTTACAGAAGAGCCTCGCGGCTGAGGCTGGTGTGACATTTCCGGCGTATATGGCCGGAAAGGTTACAGAAGACCCTCGCGGCTGAGGCTGGTGTGACATTTCCGGCGCATATGGCCGGAAAGGTTACAGAAGAGCGTTGCGGTCGCGGCAATTGCTACGTTTCCGGCGTATATGGCCGGAAAGGTTACAGAAGACCCTCGCGGCTGAGGCAAATGTGACATTTCCGGCGTATATGGCCGGAAAGGTTACAGAAGACCCTCGCGGATGAGGCAATTGCGACATTTCCGGCGTGCAGGAACCCGAAAACTCACAGGTTACCCTCGGGCGCGCAGAAGAAGATATGCGACGTTCCCGGCGCCGCTTTCCGGCCGCGCGGTTGAACCCGAGGTGATGGGCCCCTCCGCCCCGTCCAAACCGCGCGACCCTGCCGTCTTCTGTTACCATTTTCGTGCATTCTCGCGGCATGGCATGGCCTGGCTGCAGCCAACCCGCTTGCCTCCCGCCGCGTAGTTCGATAGTTATAAAACTATGTTCGTTGAGCACGGGAAGACTGGTACTCTGGCGCCCGGCCAGTTCGAGCGCATTGCCAAGGCGCTCGCGGATCCGAGGCGCTTCAGCCTGCTGCAGCAGATCGCACGGGCGGACAGCTGTCCGTACCAGAAGCTGTGTGAGTTCTTTCCCGTGACCAAGGCGACCATCTCGCATCACATGAAGGAGCTCGTCTCGGCGGGGCTGGTCGAGACGGAGAAGGAAGGGCAGTACGTGCATGCGCGGGTGGTGCCCGGAGTGATCGAGGCGTATTCGCTGGAGCTGACCAGGCGGGTCGGTGGGGCGTAGTTTCCTGCTGAAAGCAGGGGCCCGGGAGCATCGGTGAAGCGGACGAGGCGCCCGGCGCCGAAGCTCACCAGGCGGGGCGCAGGCGCCTGAAAATCAGGAGCTCGCGGTTCCCGGCGCGACACGGGAACTGGCGGGGCGCAGGCGCCTGAAATCAGGAGCTCGAGGTTCCCGGCGCGACACGGGAACTGGCAGGACGGGGATGGGCCGGCGGGGAGGTGTCGCAAACTCTGCAGTTCGTTCGTCTGACAGAATCGGCTGGTGAACAGGCCGCACGCGCAGGGGCGCGGCGGTTTTTTGTTGTCACGGCAGTATCACGGTTATCAAACCATCTGACGGGAATCGGGTGAGGGACGGGGAATTATGGCGAGTCAGATTCGAAACAAATCACGCGCCTGGCTGCGGTCGGCGGTGCTCTTCGGCGGGATCGTGGTGGTGGGCGGCGGGATCGTCGCGCTGCGCGATGTATTCGGTGAGGGTGCGCATGCCGAGGCGGTCATGGCGGAGCCGGCGCAGGTCGTGACTGCATCGGTTGCACAGTCGCGGACGCATCGCGGCTCGACGACAGCGATCGGGACAGTGCTGGCGACCCGATCGATCACGTTGCGCAACGAGTTGCCGGGCACGGTCCGCTGGGTGGGGCTGAAGTCGGGGCAGGTCGTGGGGGCCGGCACGGTGCTCGTTGCGCTGGACGTTTCGGTGGAGGAGGCGGAGTTGCGGGCGCTGCAGGCTCGGGCGGATCTGGCGCAGACGACGCTGGAGCGGACGCAGCGGATGGCGGCGCGGCAGGCGGTGTCGGCGATCGAGCTGGACAATGCGCGGGCGGAGCGTGACGTCGCGCTCGCGGAGATCGCGCGCATCGAGGCGGTGATCGCGCGCAAGACGATCCGTGCGCCGTTCCGTGCGCGGGTCGGCATCGCGGACGTCCATCCCGGACAGTTCCTGGAGGCGGGCGCACTGCTGACGACGCTGCAGGGTGTGGACGACGAGGTGAACGTCGACTTCACGGTTCCGCAGGATATCGCGGCGACACTGCGTCCGGGCGGCCAGGTGGAGGTGGTCGTCGGTGAGGATGAGGCCCTGGTCGTACCGGCGCAGATCGTCGCGGTGGATGCGCGCGTGGATCCGGTCACGCGCAACGCGGTGGTGCGTGCACGGATCCGTGATGCGCTCGACCGGCTGGCCCCCGGGTCGTCGGTGCGTGTCCGGGTCGGCGTGGGCGCCGAGGTGCCCGCGGTGACGGTTCCGGTGACGGCTCTGCGCAAGGGTCCGGGCGGTGATCACGTGTTCGTGCTGGCGGACGTGGACGGTCAGACGCGCGCGCAGCTGCGGCGAGTCGAGTCCGGCCCGGTCGTCGGCGATTCCGTGGTCATCCTTTCCGGCCTGGAAGCCGGTGAGCGCATCGCGGCATCCGGTTCGTTCAAGCTGCGTGATGGTGTGCTGGTCCAGGTCAGTGACGGAACGCAGTCGGCGCAGGCGGGGAGGTGAGCGCAATGAAATCGTTCACCGACACATTCATCCGCCACCCGGTCCTGGCGATCGTGGTGAACCTGGTGATCGTGCTGGTCGGCTGGCGTGCGCTGCAGGCGCTGCCGGTGCAGCAGTACCCGCAGACGGAGAGCACGCAGGTCGTGATCACGACCGTGTACTTCGGTGCGAGTGCCGAGACGGTACGTGGCTTTCTGACGACGCCGATCGAGCGTGCGGTCAGCGCGATCAGTGGTATCGACCACATCGAGTCGACCAGTCGTGCGGGCGTGAGCACCGTGACCGTGCGGCTGAAGCTCAACCATGATGCGACGGCGGCGCTCGCGGAGGTCACCGCGCGCCTGCAGCAGGTACGCAGCGAGCTGCCGCCGGACGCGGAGCCACCGACGGTGGACGTGCAGCGTGCGGACCGTCCGTACGCCACGTTCTACCTGAGCTTCAGCTCCAGGGAGCGGAGCATCCCCCAGGTCACCGACTACCTGATGCGGACGGTGCAGCCGCAGTTCTCGACGGTGCAGGGGGTGCAGAAGGTCTCGATCGAGGGTGGTCAGCAGATCGCGATGCGGGTGTGGATCGACCCGTCGCGACTGGCGGCGCTGAACCTGGCGCCCGGCGACATCTACGCTGCCCTGCAGCGCAACAACTACCTCGCCGCGGTCGGCCAGACCAAGGGCGACGAGGTGCAGGTCAACCTGCTGGCGAACACGGACCTGCGCACGGTCGAGGAGTTCGAGCAGCTCGTCGTTGCGGAGCGTGACGGAGCGGTCGTGCGACTGCGCGACGTCGCCAGGGTGGAGCTGGGGGCGGAGGAGGCCGAGTTCGTCGCGAAGTTCAACCATGACGAGGCGGTCTATCTCGGCGTGTACCCGCTCGTTGGTGCCAACGAGATCGAGGTAGCGCACCGGCTGTACGAGCAGATGGAGCAGATGCAGGCGTCGCTGCCGCCGGACATCGAGATGCAGATGGCGTACGACGGCACGACGTTCATGCAGGACGCGATCGCGGAGATCTCGAAGACGCTGGCCGAGACGATGCTGATCGTGGGCTTCGTCGTGTTCATGTTCATGGGCTCGATCCGCACGGCGATCGTGCCACTGGTCGCGATGCCCGTGTCGCTGATCGGTGCGACGATCGTGATGCTGGCGTTCGGCTTCAGCCTGAACCTGCTGACGATCCTGGCGATCGTGCTGGCGGTCGGACTCGTCGTCGACGATGCGATCGTCGTCGTCGAGAACGTGGAGCGGCACATCGAGCTGGGGAAGTCACGCGTGCAGGCGGCGATCGACGGAGCGCGCGAGCTGGTCGGTCCCATCATCGCGATGACGATCACGCTCGCGACCGTGTACACGCCGATCGGCTTCCAGGGCGGCCTTACGGGTGCGCTGTTCCTGGAGTTCGCGATCACGCTGGCGGCGGCCGTCGTCGTGTCGGGCTTCGTCGCGCTCACGCTGTCGCCGGTGATGAGCTCGAAATTCCTGAAGGAGCACGGCGGCCAGGGGCGGCTCACTCGCCTGGTGAACCGCGGCTTCGATGCGGTGCGTGAGCGGTACACGGGGCTGCTGGACGGTGCGCTCGAGATGCGCTGGGCCATCGTCGCTGCATCGCTGCTGATCGCGCTCGCCGCGTGGCCGATGTACACGATGTCGCGCAAGGAGCTGGCGCCGATCGAGGACCAGGGGCACATCTCGCTGTTCATGCAGGCATCGCCCGATGCCTCGCTGCCGGCGGTCAATGCCGCGTCGCACGAGGTCGTCGCGACGATGACGTCGCTGCCGGAGGCGCGCTTCATGTGGTCGCTGGCCGCGCCCTGGGGCGCGTTCGGCGGCATGGACGCGAAGCACTGGACGGAGCGCGAGCGCTCGACGGAGGAAATGTACGGCGAGGTGTATGGGCGCGTGTCGCAGATACCGTCGCTGCAGGTATTCCCGCGGCTGGATCCGCCGCTGCCCACGCCGGGCCAGTACGACGTCGAGCTGGTGCTGCAGAGCGACGTTCCGCCCGAGCAGATGCTGGAGACGGTCGGTGCGATCATCGGCGCGGGCTTCCAGAGCGGGATGTTTTTGTACGTCGATACGGACCTGAAGATCGACCTGCCGGAGGCGCGGGTGGTGCTGGACCGTGACGAGATCGCGGATCTCGGGCTGGACCTGGCAACCGTCGGCCGTGAGCTGGGCACGCTGCTGGGCGGCGGCTACGTCAACCGGTTCAACTACTTCGACCGCAGCTACAAGGTCATTCCGCAGATCAACCTGGAGGACCGCGCGACGGTTGCTGCGGCGCTGGACCTGAAGATCCCCACGCCGTCCGGTGCGATGGTGCCGGTGTCGTCGTTTGCGCGGATCGAGACGAGTGCAGCGCCGCGCACGCTGAACCGGTTCCAGCAGCGCAACGCGGTACGGGTGTTCGGCGGTGTGATGCCCGGTGTCACCAAGGACGAGGGGCTGCAGGTGCTGGAGAATGCGGCGCTCGCGGCGGCGGGGCCGGGTGTCACGATCGACTATGCGGGCGAGTCGCGGCAGATCCGGCACGAGGGCTCGGCACTGACGCAGACGCTCGGCTTCGCGCTGGTCCTGATCTATCTCGTGCTCGCCGCGCAGTTCCGCAGCTTCCGTGATCCGCTGATCGTGCTGCTCGGCTCTGTGCCGCTCGCGATCTCGGGTGCGCTGCTGTTCAGCTGGCTGGATCTGACGACCATCAACATCTATTCGCAGGTCGGGCTGATCACACTGGTCGGGCTGATCGCGAAGAACGGAATATTGATCGTGGAGTTCGCAAACACACTGCAGGAGCAGGGGCGCAGCAAGCTGGATGCGCTGCGTGAAGCGTCGCTCACGCGATTGCGCCCCGTTCTCATGACATCCGCGGCGACGGTGTTCGGGCACCTGCCACTCGTGTTCGTGCACGGCCCGGGGTCCGCTGCGCGCAACAGCATCGGCATCGTGCTCGTCGCCGGCATGGTGATCGGCACGGTCTTCACGCTGTTCGTCGTGCCGGTGTTCTACTCGCTGATCGCCGCGGAGCATCGGTCGGCGGAGGTCCCGGCCTGGAGGCCGGCAGAGGAGGCGGGCGCGCGTGCGCTCGAGCCGGCGCATGCGTAGTGAGCGCATCGCCAACACCGTGGCTCTCGTTCTCGTCGTGACAGCGGCGGGAGCGAGCGCCGCCGGTGCACAGGAGCCCGTCCGGCAGATGCACGAGCCGCGACCGGAACAACGACGGGTGGTGCTTGCTGCGCCGCCAGCACCGGACGAGGCTCCGCAGCAGAGCGCGGACGCGTGGGACGCGGACCCGCTCGGGTTCTGGAACGCACTTGGTGACACGACGTTGTCGCGGCTGATCCGTGCGGGCCTGGACGCGAACCGGGAGGTCGATGCTGCCGAGGCCCGGATCGCAGCGGCGCGCGCAGTCCGGACGGGGGCGGCGCTGGACCTCGCGCCGACGATCACGGCGGACGCCGCGTACAGCCGGCAGCGGCTGGCCAGTGCGAGCATGCCCGGTCTGAGCGGCTCGCTGCCGGATCGTGACATCTGGGAGGCCGGCGTGCAGCTCTCCTGGGAGCTGGACCTGTTCGGGCGCAACCGCAATGCGCTGCAGGGTCACGGCGCGCTGCTGGACGCAGCGGAGGAGGACGTGCGTGGCGCACATGTGATCGTGGTGGCCGAAGTTGCACGTGCCTATTTCGAGCTGCGTGGCCTGGAGGAGCGGCTCGCGGTGGCGCGTCGCAACGCGCAGAACCAGGAGTCCAGCCTGGAACTGACGCGCAACCTGCTGGAAGCCGGTCGCGGCACTGCACTGGATACGGAACGCGCGCAGGCGCAGCTCAGCTCGACGCTGGCGGAGATTCCCGCGCTCGAAGCGGGGATCAGTGCGGCGCAGCACCGACTCAGCGTGCTGCTCGCACGTGCGCCCGGCCAGGGCGACGTCCTGCAGCCGGCTGCGAAGCATGAGTTCGAGCTGCCGGCTCAGCTGCAGCTTCCGGACGAGGACGACGCGGTGCGACGTCGCCCGGACGTACGCAGCGCAGCAAGTCGCGTCGCCGCACAGCGCGAGTTCGTCAGCTCGGCGAAGGCGAGCTACCTGCCGCGCATCGCGATCGGCGGTGTGGCCGGCTACACGGCAAGCGAGCTCGACGCGTTCGGCAACAGCGGCACGCCCCGCTATGCGGTCGGCCCTGTCATCTCGTGGCCGCTGTTCGATATCGGTCGCGTGAAGACCGGCGTCGACGAGGCCCGGGCGCATCAGCGGGAAGCGGCCGCGCAGCACCAGCAGGCCGTGCTGCGGGCGCAGGAGGAGGTGCAGACGTCGCTCGACGCCTACCACAGCGCGCGCGAGCGGCTGCGCCACCTGGAGGACGCCGCGGCCGCGAGCGAGCGGGCAACCGAACTGGCGCGGCTGCGCTTCGAGGAGGGCGGCGCGGACTTCCTCGAGGTGCTCGACGCCGAGAGCCGCCAGCTCGCGGCACAGGACCGGCTGGCGGCAGGACGGACCGAAGCACGGGCATGGCTGGTGGCGGTGTACCGCGCCGTGGGCGGGATGGTACTGCCGGCCCGATAGGCGGTGCAGCAGCTCAGTCGTGCGTGCGGCAGGGTGGCGGCGGTGGCGGTGGCGGAGTGCGGGGAGCCGGAGCTAGCTTCGGCTCCCCGTTCGTTTTCGCGTACGTCCGACCGACATGGAGTCGCCGAGATGTTTTCACGAACGCGCTTCGCTGCATCGCTTCTGCTCCTGCTTGCTGCCGCGTGCGGCGGTGATGCGGACACGGACGCCCGGCCAGTGCGTGAATCGCCCCCCGCAGCGGATGCGCCGCGGATGGGCGAAAACAACGAGGGGGATATCGAGGAGGTCTCCGATTACCGCCTCAGCATGGACGCCGTGCAGAAGATGCACCGGGCGCAGCTCAACATCTATTCCGCGATGCAGCAGAATCCGGAGCTCGCGCAGAGCGCGAGCATGAACGCGGAGGAGTTCAGCCTGGATGCAATGGAGCAGCGGTTTGGCGGTGTGCCCGAGATCCGGAATGCGGTCGAGCAGGCGGGCCTGAGCGTGCGCGAGTACGGCGTGATCATGCTGGCGCTGTTCCAGGCAAGCTTCGCCCAGGCGTCACTCGACATGGGCGCACAGCGCGACACGGTGCTCGCCGCCACGCACATGAATCCTGCGAACCTCGACTTCGTCGTGGAGCATCGCGAGGAGCTGCAGCGCATGCAGGAGGAGCTGGCAGCGGCCGCAGAGCGGGTCAGCAGTCCGGAGCAGTAGCCGGTTCCGTCCGCTGTGTTGCGGCTACTGTGATCTCTGCAGGTCCGCCGGCCGCATGGTCGCGTCCAGCTCACGGCCCAGCCGCACAACGATCCCCGGCAGCGCGTCCACGTCGGTGCTCCGCGTGTTCATGTTCACGATGCACGCCCGAAGCGTGTACGTCCCGTCGATCACCGCATTCGACACGAACGCCTCGCCCGACGACTGGATCCGCTCGAGCAGGGCCTGGTTGATCTCGTCCAGGTAGGCGCGCACCTCCTCGCGGTCCGTGCTCGCCCGCAGGTCCGGCGGGATGTAGCGGAACGTCGTGATGCTGAGCTCCTGCGTGAGCGGCTCCAGCTCCGCCTCGCGCTGCACGTTGGCATGCAGCCGCTCGCTCAGCCGGATGTCATCGGCAATCATGCGCAGCGCGCCTTCACGTCCTGCCTGCCGCAGACCCAGCCAGACCTTGAGCGCGCGGAACCCCCGCGAGTTCTGCGGGCCGTAATCCACGTAGTTCACCGCCTCCTCACCGAAATGGTAGTAGGGCGGATGGTAGGAGAAGGCGTTGCGCAGGTGGGCAGGATCACGAACCAGGGTGCAGCCCGCCTCGAGCGGTGCATACAGCCACTTGTGCGGATCGACGGCGACGGAATCGGCACGCCCGATCGCGCGCAGGTCGTCCGGTGTGCCGTCCACATTCGCCGCGAGCGCGCCGTATGCGCCGTCCACGTGGAACCACACGCCCAGCTCGAGACAGAGGTCGGCGATCTCGCCAACGGGGTCGACCGCGCCCGTGCTCACGGTGCCCGCAGTACCTGCGACCATCATCGGACGATCGCCGGCCTCGATGTCCCTCTCGATTGCGTCGCGCAGCGCACTCACGTCCATCCGCTGCCGCTCGTCGATCGGGATCCAGCGGATCGAGTCGGTACCGATGCCGCACAGGTCCGCGGCCTTGTGGATCCACGTGTGCGTTTCCCCGGATGCATACACGCGCAGCCGCCGCGCGCCCGGGCCCGCCACGCCACCGGCACGGATGTCCCAGTCGGCAGCCGCCGCACGCGCCGCATACAGTGCGACCGTGTTGGCCATGTTGCCGCCGCTCACGAACAGTCCGCCGCACTCCGCCGGGTAGCCGATCAGCTCGGCCACCCAGCGTACGGCCTGCTGCTCGATCTCCGTCGCAATCGGCGAAAGACGCCACAACCCGAGGTTGGGGTTGATCGCGGCAGCGAGCATGTCCGCCAGGATCCCGATCGGCGCCGGCGACGAAGTGATGTAGCCGAAGAAGAGGGGATGGCCGTTGAACAGGGAGTGCTCTCTCAGGAGCTGCGCGCTGGCCGCAATCAGCTCCCCCGCGTCCGCGCCGTGCTCGGGCAGAGAAGCGTCGCCGCCGATGAGCGCCCGCAGATCGGCGGGTGACTCGTCGGGCGTCAGGGGGCGCTCGCGGTAAGAGGAGAGCAGCGCTGCGATCGTGTCGACCAGCTCATGGCCTATGCGGCGGAACTCGTCACCCGAAATGGCGAGAGGGACCCGGCGATCGTCGGGCAGCTGGTCCTGTTGCTCGAACAGCGGTTTCATCGAATCAGCGTCTCCAGGGGGAACTGGAGAGTTAGCGCCCGCTGCCGGTTGGCGCCACCGGGCTCCCTTGCGCGAACCCGGGGCCCGGCGTTAGACATTGAGACGACAATCCGGTCGTGGTGATTTGCCGCCGCTTGCAAGCCACGTTAAACAAATTGCTAAAGTGCGTCGCCCGGCGGTCGCACCGCACGGGCGTTTTCTGTTTCCGGAGCAGCAGTGATGATGGTTCACGCGCCGACGATGATGATGATGATGATGCGCATGACCGGGCCTCCACGGGGAGACGCGGACGATCGTCGTCGTGCACGCTGAACGCGAAAGCAAACGAACGAACCGGCCCTCTCCCCCCGGAGATGGCCGGTTTTTCATTGCCCAACGGGGCGCACCGAACAGTGGAGGCCGGGAATGCCGCAGTCGAGATTGATCGCCGTGACGGACCAGACGGAGCTGGATGCCCACCGCACCTCGGGCACGTCGCCGACGGATGACGTCGGGACCGTACACCTGCTCGGCGCCGGCGCGGTCGGGCGCGCACTGCTTCAGCGCATTGCGTTGAGCGGCCGCCGACTGGTCGCGGTGTCGGACTCGACGGCGACCGTGGCGGCGTCGCACGGCCTCGATCCTCTGCGCATCCTGGCGTGGAAGGCCGCGGGCCGGGCGCTCGCGGAGTGGCCGGGCGCATGGCGGATTCCCACTGCGGATGCCGTTGCGCGGGTCGATGCAGGCGTTGTGGTCGATGCCACGGCCACGCGCGGCGATCGCCCGGAATGGACGGCGCTGCTCGATGCCGTGCTGGCGCGCGGATCCGCAATCGCGCTGGCAGCCAAGGACGCGATTGCCGAGCGCTCGGCCGCCTGGCTGACGGACAGTGCCGGCTCGGTCGGCTGCAACGCAGTGCTGGGCGGGACCGGCCAGCAGCTCGCGCGGGAGCTGCCGGAGCTGCGGCGTCGCTGGCGTGAGGCCGCGATCGTCGGCAACGCGTCCACGACGACGATCCTGGAGTGCATCGAGCGTGGCGGCACGCTCGCGGAGGGCATCGAGGAGGCGAACCAGCGCGGGTACCTCGAGGCCGACCCGGAACTGGACCTGCGAGGCAGGGACGCGGCGGTCAAGCTGGCGGTGGTTGCGGGTGCACTGCGTGGAGAGCGCATCGACGCGGACACGATCCAGTGCGAAGACATCCGCAGCCTCGATCACGCCGTCATCCGAGAGCGGGTGGCGCGGGGCGCAACGACGCGGCTCGTCGCACGCGCAACACCGCACGGCGTGCATGCCGGCTACGAGGAGGTGGACCGGTCTTCGGCGCTTGCATCGCCGGTCGGGCGTGTCGTGTACCGCTATGACCTGACACGCAACGAGCGGCGGCTGCACATAGGCGGCGGGCTGGGTGCCGCCGCAACGGCCGACGCGCTCTGGGTCGACGTCGTCGCACTCGGCAGCCGCACGCAGCGGATCGCCGCGACCGTGTCGGGGGTGGCGCGATGAGCACGCAGGTCACGCTCGAGCGCCGTGAGTCGCTCTGCAGCCATGGTGTAACCGAGGTGCCGTTTCTCGCGGGCGACCATGGAACGCTGCACGACGTGCGTCTCGCATGGAGCACATTCGGCCCCGCGCACGCGCCGCCCGTGCTCGTCCTGGGCGGCATCTCCGCATCGCGCCGGCTGCTGATCGATGATGGTACCGGATTGCGAGACGGATGGTGGCCGGGCGTCGTCGGTGCAGGCGCTGCACTGGATCCAGCGCGGTTCCGCCTGATCGGCGTCGACTATCTCGGATCGGCCGGCGATTCGTCACGGCCCACGGAGGATGGCGACTGGCCGGCTCTCACGACCGCCGACCAGGCCCGCGCCCTCGCACTGGTGCTCGATGATCTCGGCGTCGACGTGCTGCACGCCGCGGTCGGCGCCTCGTACGGCGGCATGGTCGCACTCGCGCTCGCGGCAGCCCGGCCGGAGCGCGTCGCACGGCTCGTCGTGCTGTGCGCTGCGCACCGCTCGCACCCGATGGCAACGGCCTGGCGCTCGGTGCAGCGCAGGATCGTGCGGCTCGGCACCGATCGAGGCGCGCCCGAGCACGGTGTCGCCATTGCCCGCGCGCTCGCGATGACGACATACCGCAGTGCCGCGGAGTTCGAGCAGCGCTTCGCGGCCGAACCGGACGACGTACGCCCCGCCCGTTTCCCGGTCGACGGCTACCTCGATCATCACGCAGCCGCATACGCGCGCGGGGTACCTGCCGCATCGCTGCTCGCGCTGTCCGAGTCGCTCGATCTGCACGACGTCGATCCCGCGCAGATCGAGGCGCGCTGTACGCTGGTCGCCTTCGACACGGACGCGCTCGTGCCGCTGGCCGACGTGCGGGCACTTGCCGGCGCGCTGGGCGCGCGCGCAACGCTCCAGGTCGTGAGCACGCAGTACGGGCACGACGGTTTTCTCAAGGAGGCCACCCGCGTCGGTACGCTGATCGGTGACGCGCTCGCAGCGGACCCGCGTGCGCCCGCGCTGGCTCCGACAACGAGCTATGCGGCCCGCGTGGAGCAGTCGGTCGTGGCGCAGGAGCGCGCCGGAGCAGCACCGCGGCCCGCGCACGGAAGCGCGACGATCGCGGCACGGGCAGGCATCGGCACGGACGGGCAGCACGGCGCAGTGATCGCGCCGATCCACCTGTCCACGACATTCGAATTCGAAGGGCTGAACCGGAAGGGCCGCTACGACTACACGCGCTCGGGCAACCCCACGCGCGACACGCTCGCGGCGACGATCGCCGCGCTCGAGGGCGGCGTTGCCGGCCTCGTGACCGCGACCGGCATGGCGGCGATCACCGCCACGCTCCACCTGCTGCGGCCGGGTGACCTGCTCGTCGCGCCGCACGACTGCTACGGCGGCACACACCGCCTCATGACGTCACTCGCGGCGCGGGGCTCGTTCCGGCTGGAGCTGCTCGACCTGACAGCGCCCGATGCCGCCAGTCGCGTGCGTGCACTGCGGCCGCGCGTGCTCTGGATCGAGACACCGAGCAATCCCCTGCTGCGCATCACCGACATCGCGGCGCTGGCCGCTGCCGCCCACGACGTCGGCGCACTGGTCGTCGCGGACAACACGTTCCTCTCACCGGTGCTGCAGACGCCGATCGAGCATGGCGCAGACATCGTCGTGCACTCGACGACCAAGTACCTGAACGGTCACAGCGACGTGGTCGGCGGCGCGATCGTCGCGAGCGACGCCGCCGTCGCCGAGGAGATCGGCTGGTGGGCCAACTGCCTCGGCGTGACCGGCTCGCCCTTCGACAGCTTCCTCACCCAGCGCGGTGTGCGTACGCTGCACGCGCGCATGCGCGTGCACGAGGCCAACACGCGCGCCGTAGTCGAGCAGCTGGTGTTGCATCCGGCCGTCGCCGCGGTGCATCATCCGTCGCTGGCTTCACATCCCGGCCATGACATCGCACGACGCCAGCAGCGCGGCTTCGGCGCGATGCTCTCGTTCGAGCTGCGGGGCGGCGTACAGGCCGTGGAGCGCTTCGTCGCCGGCCTCGAGTGCTTCAGCCTCGCCGAGTCGCTGGGCGGCGTCGAAAGTCTCGTCGCACATCCACCGACCATGACACACGCCTCGATGGATGCAGCGGCGCGCAGGCACGCGGGCATCAGTGATTCGCTGCTGCGGCTGTCGGTCGGCGTCGAGGACATCGAGGACCTGGTTTCGGATCTGGAGAACGCGCTGCATCGTGCGGACGGGGAGGGGGAGCCGGCCGGGGTGCAGAGCGGCGAGGGCCGGGTCGAAACACTGTTGCAGCAGCACTGAGACAGGGCAGGAATGCAGGAGACGGACATCTACCAGGCGATCGGCGAGGACGGCTTCCAGCGGCTGGTCGCAGCGTTCTACAGGCATGTCCCCGACGACGACGTCCTGGGGCCGATGTATCCGCGGGACGACATGGACGGGGCGGAGCAGCGCCTGCGCGACTTCCTGGTCGGCCGGTTCGGCGGGCCGCAGCGCTACATCGAGCAGCGCGGCCATCCCCGGCTGCGGGCGCGCCACGTGCCGTTTGCCATCGACGCACGCGCGCGTGACCGCTGGCTCGAGCTGATGGACCGCGCGCTGCTCGAGACACGGTTGCCCCCCGACGCGGAGCGCGCGCTGCGCATGTTCTTCGATGCCGTGGCAGCGATGATGGTGAACAGGCCGGGATGAGCGACGCCGTGACAGTCGCTCGCTCACGCCGCCCCCACCTCGAAGTCTCGATGCTGAAGAGACCCGGATGAGCGACGGCCCGCCCGCCGAGTCGCAGCCGCCGCCGGGCGTAGCACTGCGCACGGAAATCGTTGTGATCGGTGCCGGGCAGGGCGGGCTGTCGTCGGCGTACCACCTGAAGCGCCGCGCGCTCGAGCCGGTTCGCGAGTTCCTCGTTCTCGACCGCTACCCGCAGCCCGGCGGCGCCTGGCAGTACCGCTGGCCGTCGCTTACGCTGAGCACCGTAAACCGCCTGCACGATCTGCCCGGGCTGAAGTTCAGCGATGTGATCGACACGGCGCAGCAGGAAGTACGCGCGAGCGACGCGGTGCCGGCGTACTTCGCGGAGTACGAACGGACGTTCCAGCTGCCGGTGTACCGGCCCGTCAGCGTGACCGTGGTCTGCCGGCGCGACGACCGGTTCCGCGTGGAGATCGACGGCGGCGGCTACATCTCGGCGCGCGGCATCATCAACGCAACCGGTACGTGGGACAGCCCTTACATCCCCGACTACCCGGGCAGGGACCGCTTCCGCGGGCGACAGCTGCACACGAAAGACTTCCGGACTGCGGACGAGTTCGCCGGCCGGCACGTCGTGATCGTCGGCGGCGGCATCTCCGCGATCCAGCTGCTCGACCAGATCTCGCGCGTCACGTCAACGACGTGGGTCACGCGCAGCCCACCCGACTTCCGCGAAGGCCCGTTCGACGAGGAGCGCGGTCGCGCTGCCGTCGCGATCGTCGAAGACCGCGTGCGCCGCGGACTGCCGCCGGGCTCCGTCGTGTCCGTGACAGGGCTCCCGGTCACACCTGCCATCATGGATATGCGGCAGCGTGGCGTGCTGGAGCGGTTGCCGATGTTCGCGGAGATCACCGAGGAGGGGGTGCGCTGGGAGGACGGGTCGGATGTCAGGGCGGACGTGATCCTCTGGTGCACCGGCTTCCGCAGCTCGCTCGACCATCTCGCACCGCTGATGCTGCGCGAGGAGGGGGGCGGCATACGGATGACTGGACGGCTAGCGACGCAGGTCGCCAGGGAGCCACGCGTACACCTGGTCGGTTACGGCCCTTCCGCGTCCACGATCGGAGCGAATCGCGCCGGCGGCGCGGCCGCATCGGAGCTGATGAAAACGCTGGGGCTTTCGTGAGGACGTCGCCTGCGGTCGACGCCGGGGAGCTGATGAAAACGCCGAGGCTTTTGTGAGGACGTCGCCTGCGGGATGACGCCAGGGAGCGGCGTCGACCCCGCAGGTTTGTGCGTCAGATGGCGGACTGCGCTTCGGCGAGCGGAGTGCCTGCGATCGCCAGCACCTCCGTCAGCGTGGAAACGCCGCGATCGCGGGCGTACCACAGACGGATCTGGCGGAAGCGTTCCTCCTTCTCGAGCGCGCGGCCGGTCTCGTCGAACCACGCCTGCAGCGCGGCAGGACGCGAGCCCCACCAGCCGATCTCCTCGAAGTTTTCGTCGAGAATCATCACGACCGGAATCGCGCGGCCACCCGTCGGCGACAGGTGCGCGTCCATCAGGTCCAGGTTCTCATCACGTTTCAGCACGCGCAGCTCGAGCCGGTCCGCCACGGCATCGGCCAGGCGCGCCAGCCATGGAACCGAGTTGAACGCGTCACCGCACCAGTCCTCGAGCAGCACCAGCAGATGCCGCTTTTCCGGAAGCTGTCGCGCCAGCTCCAGGATCTCCTCGCCGATCGTCGCGCGCGCGTAAATCGACTGCCACAGCTCCCTGTTCTGTTCCGCCTCCGCTATGAACTCCGGGAGCGTCTGCGCCCCCTCGAATCGATTCTTCATGCCAGCTTGCCTTTCCTGCGTATGTGCCACAGGCCAAGGGGGTGCCCCCCCTTTGCCGTCACCTTCGCCGGTGTGTCCGGTCTCGTTCATGTGACGGGATAGTACGCCGAAACGACAGAATCGATCCAGAATTTGCGGGCAATTGCAGGCGTCGGAGCGCGATATTCTTCCTCGAGTGGAGCAGCACACCGGCTTCAGGGCGATCTGTTCGCCCTTCGCGTCCGGCTCTACCTTGGCCGCATGGAGGCGAGGCAGCTGATCGAGCGGGTTTCGGAGCGATTGCGCAGCGGCGGCGGCGAGCCTGCTGTGCAGGTGATCGTCGACGAGCTGTGGCTGGCGGTGGTCGAAGGCAGCATCGAGGTGGGACGCCGCCTTCCGACCGTGCGCGAGCTGGCGATCGGGCTCGGGGTAACGCCGCGCAGTGTGGAGCGCGCCTACCGCGAGCTCGAGCGCCGCGGCGTCGTGGTGACTCGCCCGGGCGCTGGCTCCTTCATCAGCCTGACGCAGCCGTCGGAGCAGGAGCTCGCGCGGCAGCAGGAGCTTTCGCGGCTCAGCCGGGAGACGGTGGGACGCGCGGGCGAGCTCGGTTTCACAGTGGATGATCTGCTGGAGGCAATCGCCGATTTCCGGACATCCGACGAGACCCGCAACGAGGAGCCCCGGTCATGAGCACTCCGTATCTGCCGGCCCGACGAAGGGGAGGTGGTGAAGTGGCGCGAACCAGCGGCCCCTCGCCGGACGACACACGCTTCCCGCTTCCGGCGCTTGGCGCCGGTGTCGTGGCCGCGGGAGCGCTCGGGGGCGGTCTCCTCCTGGCCGGCCTCGCCATACCGATCGCTGCGGTCGCGGGCGTGGTGGCGGGAATGCTCGCCGGGTCTTCGATCAAGTACACGGACCAGTGGGAGAAGGCGGTCGTACTCCGCATGGGCCGCTATCGCGGCTTACGCGGTCCCGGCCTGTTCACGGTAATCCCGGTCATCGACCGCATCGGCTACCACATCGATCAGCGTATCCGCACGACGGCCTTCGGCGCGGAGTCGTGTCTGACAAAAGACACGGTGCCGGTCGACGTCGACGCCATCGCGTTCTGGGTGGTCTACGACGCCGAGCGCGCAGCGCTCGAGGTGCAGGACTACGGTCAGGCGGTAATGCTGGCGGCACAGACAGCACTGCGCGATGCCATCGGCAAGCACGACCTGGCGGAGCTGATCCAGTCGCGCAAGGAGCTTGGCCGCGGCCTCCAGGAAGCGCTCGACCGCAAGATGCATGACTGGGGAATCCAGGTGCAGTCTGTCGAGATCCGGGACGTCGTCATTCCGCAGGCGCTGGAAGAGGCTATGTCACGACAGGCACAGGCCGAACGTGAGCGCCAGGCCCGCATCATTCTCGGCACTGCCGAGACGGAGATTGCTTCCAAGTTCGTCGAGGCAGCGGAGCGCTACAGCGAAAACCCCGTCGCGCTGAACCTGCGCGCCATGAACATGCTGTACGAAAGCATCGTGAAGCGCGGCTCCCTCATGGTGGTGCCGTCCGGGCTCGCGGATTCTCTCAACCTGCCGGGCGTGATGGGCATGGCAGGCGCGGCGGGATTGACCGGCGAGAACAAGGCGCTGCCCGGGGGCGAGGGTGAGAAGGACGTTCCGAAGGAGTGAGGTTCGCGTGGGTTCGTCGGTCGGCGGGCATGACAGTCGAGCCGGCGTTCCATGCTCACACGTGCGCAGGGCCTATTGGGGGCCGGATGGGTTGTCTCGACGGTGATGATCGAAGTCAACGTTGCGCGCGTTGAGGCGCCGTCGAATGAGAGCAACGTTGGCAGTGATCATCGAAGTCAACGTTGCGCTTGTTGGGGCGGCGTCGAATGAGTGCAACGTTAGCCGTGATTATCGAAGTCAACGTCGCGCGTGTTCATGCGGCGGCGAATGAGAGCAACATTGGCCGTGATTATCGAAGTCAACGTTGCACGTGTTCGTTCGGCAGCCCACGAGTGCAACGTTGCCTTGATTTCGTGATCGACCCCCGCACATGATGCAGCGGAGCGCGGCTCCGCTGCCGTGCCGCCTACCATCCGCCCGATTCGCTCAGCAGTCGCACTCCCCTCGTGCGTCAGTCCTCCTCCACGAACGCCCGCAGGCGCGCGATCGCCAGGTCCCACTGCGCGGAAATCTCCTGCAGATAGATCTGCGCCTCGTCCAGCGACGCCGGACGCAATTCCCAGATCCGCTCCCGGCCGAAGCGGCGGCTCCGGGCGATGCCCGCCTTTTCGAGCGTTCGGAGATGCTTGCTCACCGCCTGCCGCGTGACAGCCATGCCGGCTGCAAGGCCGGAGCTCGATTGCGGACCGCCGCGCACCAGCCGTGCAACCAGCTGCAGACGCGT
>DASTYK010000123.1 GCA_035764935.1 Longimicrobiales bacterium
CTCTGATCCAGGCCGCGACTGCCTCGCGTGCGTTCATACGTACTCCCGCCGCACGCGCGCGCCGTGTCCCCAGCATGAGACCGGCCGCTGCGCGCGCGTACGCCGGTAGCCGGCGCATCAGCCGGCCTGACAGTCCGAGGACTGCACGTAACGTGGACATTCGCTGCTGCCCGTCGTGCGCTGCCTCGTACTCCGCCCTGTAAACACTCCGCAGGTACGCGATCCCTTCCCGTGCACTGCCGTGGTTGCGCAGCTTGCGGTACTGCCGCGCGGCGGTGTCCGGCCGGTGCAGCACGCTGGCGCTCACGTGATTCGCAACACGAACGTCTGCTGGCGAGTGTCCGAACAGCGCCATCACGTCAGCCGACACCCGGGTTCCGAACAGGCGTTGCACTACCCGCAGCACCACGTACACGTATCGATCCGCCCGCCACTCCCGCGCCCGCGCGGCGGCGATGCCCCAGTTGATGCTGCCCCGTTCCAGGAGCACGACGATGTCGTAGAGATGCTTCAAATCCATGCCCTCAGCGCGGCCCAGGCCGAAGCGGTGATGGTAGGACAGGTGCAGGCACAGGTGCAGCAGCAGGTCCTCGGCGCACAGTGTGCGCGCCTCGCAATCGGCGGTGCGTATGGTCTGCGCACGCTCCCACAATCCTTCCGTGTCGATCCGGAACGGCGCGGAGGGCGACTCGATGTGTGAGTGGAGTTCCACCATCGTAGCCCCTGGACGTCGCAACGGCGGCAGGTGGTGTTCCGCTGCCTCACCTTCCGGCCGATACCCCAGCCGGATCGCAGCGTCCCGCGCGCGCGGTAGATCCCGCTCCCTCACGAGCAGATCGATGTCTCCCATGGAGCGGAGCGCAGGATCGGGGTAGACACCCGCGGCGAGGGCAGCGCCCTTCAGCAGGATGACAGGAACACCGGCTCCAGCCAGGGCCCTCAGCAGGTCGCCCAGCTCGACAAGCAGCAGCCGGCTGCGCAGCGCGTGCACGCCGGTGCGTTCTTCCAGCAGCCGCCGCACGGCGTCCGGCAGCACGACGCCGATCTGCTCGAAGCGCCAATGCAGGATCGGCTCGAGCTCATGGTACACGGCCTCGTCGAACAGCGACTGCCACTCGTCGGCAGTCATCCGCCCGGCGATCCGCCGCGCCTGCGTCTCAGTGCCGAGCAGGGACAGCAGCAGGTGTGTGGCCATGAGAACGTGCTACTGGCATGGACTGCTGCAGCAGCTCGGCAACGACGCGTGGAATGCGATCGAAGTCGCGACCGGTGCGCAGCCGCCAGCACCGGCCCTGCGTTGTCAGCATCGCGAGTACATCCAGGTGCGCCTGCGAAGCACGGGCGTCCGTCAGCAGCACGTTGGGCACGATGTCGAGCAGTGCGTCCGCGGGCAACACCGGTTCCGCCACCGTGATCGCGTGCTCACCGATCTGCGGCAGAAGCAGCAGGCGGGGCGTGCATCGTTGGACGAAGTCGACCGGGTAGACGTCCTCCGGCGTCAGCAGCCACTTCCGCGCTCCCGGCGGCCGGGTGTGCCCGGACCCGTTGGCCAGCTCCGGAAAGAACTTCATCGTCGATTCGGCCACATCGATCTCGTCGGGCAGCGCACGCGCGCACACGGCGTTGACGGCAGGATCGAGAAAACACATGTCGTCGCCGCCGAACCGGTAGCCCGCGCGCAGCAGGCACAGCGCCAGCGTCGACTTCCCCGCGCCACTGCTGCCGGCGACCAGAATGCCGTCCGACCCGCGGGCGAGCAGCGCGGCGTGCAGGCCGAACAGGCCACGCCGTTTGAGCAGCTCCAGCAGCGCGATCGTGAAGAGTGGACGCGATGCGATCCAGGCGGCCTCGGGATGCTGTATCAGCCAGCCATGCGCGGTTCCGGAAGCCGGATCGACGCTCATGTCCACGGACCGGCCGTGGCGCAGGTAGATCCGGCCGGACGCGTCGTCGTAGAGGACGGTGCCGTCAGTCAGATCGTACACGGGACGCGCGGCTGCAGGGATCTCCATGCGTTTCATTCCGGCCTTCGCCCGCTGCAACACGAATCGGAGCATCGGGGCGGACGCGCCGGGCGGCGGGAAACGGCGGAATCGTCCACGCAGCAGGCCGATCAGCGCAGCATCATCGCTCTCGACGTGGATCGAAACGCCGTGGAAGTCGAAGCGGAACGTGGTCGCCGCGCTCATGCCGAGCGTGTGGCCTCGTGATGCGTCGAGGATGACGCATCCCCGGGTGCGGGGAACGGCATCCGGAACACCTCGCCGAATTGCACGGTCGGGTCGCGCCGCTCCAGGAAGGGTACACCGTCGAGCTCGAGCCAGCAGTGCCCCGCAAACCGGTCGGCCGGTCGCCCGACTCCGAAACACAGGGAAACGTCATAACCGGCACGGCGCAGAAGCACGAACAGCACCGCGCCGCGCCCGAGGCAGTCGCGGCGAAGGCCACGGATGCGCGAGCGCTGCACGCGCCGCACGCAGCGGATGATCAGCTTCGCCGCAACGGGATCACGCGCCGGCGCCACGCGACCT
>DASTYK010000124.1 GCA_035764935.1 Longimicrobiales bacterium
CGACCGCGACGCTCGGGATGGAGGTCGTCAGATGCGGCACGGTCGCGGAGGCGATCCAGGCGGCGGTCGACTAGCGCAACGCCGATACTCAGCCTGTGGCTGCGGATGCGCTTGTCGCCTCCCTATGAGCCCAGGCGGCACCACCATTGGATCCCCAAAGCCCGATGCCTGACCACGCGCGCGTCCCA
Source organism: Longimicrobiales bacterium (assembly GCA_035764935.1). Classification (NCBI taxonomy): domain Bacteria; kingdom Pseudomonadati; phylum Gemmatimonadota; class Longimicrobiia; order Longimicrobiales; species Longimicrobiales bacterium. The sequence continues at coordinate 189 of DASTYK010000124.1, forward strand.
GATGTGATGCGAGCCTTCCGGCCGGTTCGACGGGAACGTCGAACCGGCGCCGGGCTCATCCATGACCGGTCCATCTTCGTTCCGGCCGCACAGTGCTCAAGGTGTGCGGCGGCTGCGTGAGGCGATGGTGTGGGGCAGGAGGGGAGCTAGCGCTGCCCGAGCTCGGCGAGGGTCAGGATCTCGTCGACGAGTCGCGAAGCCGCATCGGGGCGGGAGATACGCTTCGCGTTGGCGCTCATGGCGTTTCGGCGCATGACGTCATCGAGGAGTCCGGTGATCTCCTGGCCGAGCCGATCAGGGGTGGCGTCGGTTTGCTCCAGGACGACCGCCGCGTCGGCGTTGCTGAGCACCCGAGCGTTCTTTCGCTGCTCGTCGCCCCAGGTGCCGGGAAGCGGAATGAGAATCGCCGGCATCCCGAGGTAGGCGAGCTCGCTGACCGTTCCGGCACCCGCGCGGCCAATCACGAGATCCGTGATCGCGTAGAGATCAGCGATCTCACTCCCGAGAAATTCCTGCACGACATAACGCTTTTGGAGTTCCGGCGCCCAGGTCTCACGCTTCTGGCGGAGACGGGCGGCATCATCGTTGGCGACGGCCGGACCTGTCTGGTGCACGACCTGCGCCCGCTCCAGGAGCTGGGGCAGGAGTGCCTCGATCCGCTGGTTGATCGGGCTGGCGCCGCGAGCGCCGCCGGTGATGAAGATCACGGGGAGGTCAGGCGAGAGGCCGAAGTGCTCCCAACCTCGGGCCTTGTCGCCCTCTGCGATCGAGGCGCGCACCGGGTTGCCGGTGATGACCACATGCTGGTGGTGCTTTCGCGCGATCTGCGCGGTTTCGTCGAATGCGACGGCGAAGCGCTTGGCGAAGCGGGCGGCGGTGCGATTGGCGATCCCTACCTGGGCGGTCTGCTCGTGCGTGATGACTGGCGCCATTCGTGATCCGGCGACGACGGTCGGCACGCTCACCGCGCCACCGGTGCTGAAGATGACGTCCGGGCGGAAGGCGCGAACCTGGCGCCACGCCTGGGCGATGCCGACCGGGATGCGAAGCATGTCCGTGACCGTCTGGACAGAGAGGTAGCGGCGCAGCTTCCCGGTCTGAACCGCGACGAACGGCACACCGTGGGAAAGCGCGATGTCCCGCTCTACCCCGACGTGGCTGCCGACCCACAGGATTTCCACGGGAATTCCGCGCCTGCGGAGTTCTTCGATCACGGCTACGGCCGACAGGACATGGCCACCGGTGCCGCCGGCCGCGATAAGCAGGCGCAAAGGGGTACTGGGACTGGTCACGGATCTCCTCGATCGTCTGAATGCTGCCTGGTGGGATGCCGGCCGGCGCATAGGCGGCGGCGCTCGGTTGAGTATAGACGTCGACCACGCGCACACGCGTGCTACCATCCCCAGCAGGTGCGCCGTCGGCGCCGTTGTCCCCCGTTCGCACGCCCTACCGGGAACCCCATGGTGTCGCCTTCCCGACCGACAATCGATCCAGTCCGGCGAGGGAGTATGCAGAGACGCCTCGGCTGGCTGTTCGCGCTGCCGCTCCTTAGCGTGGCGCTCGACCAGGTCGTCAAGATCGCCATCGTCGCCTGGCTCGGGCCCGATGCATCGCTGCATCGGTGGGAGCTTGCGGGCCGGCTGGTGGCGTTCGAGTACGTCGAGAACCGCGGCGCCGCATTTGGCATCTTTCCCGGCCGGACCTCGCTGTTGATCGCCGTCGCGCTTCTGATTACGTTCGGCGCCATGGCGATGATGATCCGGGAGGCGCGGCGCCATCCGATCGGGGCGACCGGCATCGCACTCGTCGTCGGAGGGGCGCTGGGCAATGTCATTGACCGGATCCGGCTGGGGTACGTGGTCGACTTTATCGCCGTCGGCATCTGGCCCAAG
>DASTYK010000125.1 GCA_035764935.1 Longimicrobiales bacterium
CCGGGAGCTGACTCGCGCACGATCGTCTCGCTCGGCTGCATCTGCGGCGGATGCCGCGCCCGCGTCGTTCGCCTCGATCACCATTCCCGCAATCCTCCACCGATCGACCGCCCCTGCGCACGCCGACGGCTACGCAGTCTCCGCGCGACGCTTGAGTGCGTGAATCAGGCCACTGAAGATCAGGCGGTGCGCCGGGTAGAGTGCGTACCAGTACATCCAGCCGCCCAGCCCCCTGGGTGCGAAGAACGCGGTCTGCTGGAGCAGCGTCCGGCCATGGTCCAGGGGAGTCGTGCGGAACTGGAGCCACGCCTCCCCGGGCACCTTCATCTCGGATCGCAACCGCAGGAGCGTGTCCGGCTCGACGGCCTCGACGCGCCAGAAATCCAGGGCATCACCGACGCGCAGGGCGGCCGGATCGCGTCGTCCTCGTCTCAGTCCCACGCCGCCGAGCAAGCGATCAGCGAAGCCCCGTGCGCGCCAGGCCCAGTCCATGTACAGCCATCCAGTCTCTCCGCCGAGCCTGAGCAGCGTGTTGAACACGCGGCGCACGTCGGCCGCCACCACGCACTGGCGCACCTCGCGGATCATCCCCTCCGCACTGGTGAGCACGACCTGCTCGGTGGCCGACGAGCTGCTGAGCGCATCGCTCCAGGCAGACTCGCTGCCGTGCGCGTGCAACGCCTCCAGCGCGCGCTCCACTGCAGCGCGGTACCCTGCCGGTCGGATCTCGGGGAAAAGCTCGGCCGCGGACCGGTCGTGCACCACGTTCTCGTTGCGCAGACCCTCCACCAGCGGCCGCGCGATGCTGGCGGGAATCGGCGTGACGAGGTCGACCCAGAGCGAGGAGAGGCGGGGGGTGAGCACCGGCACCGACACCAGCCAGCGACGGAGTCCACGCACGCGCGCATACGTCATCAGCATGTCGCCATAACTGACCACGTCCGCGCCGCCGATCTCGATGATACGGCCGCTGCTCGCCGGCACCTCGAGCGCGCGGACGAGGTAGTCGAGCACATCCCGCACGCCGATCGGCTGGGTGCGCGTGAATACCCAGCGTGGGCACACCATGATCGGCACGCGTTCGGCCAGGTAGCGGATCATCTCGAAGGAGAGACTGCTGGAGCCCACGATCACGCCCGCGCGAAACTCCGTCACGGGCACGCCGCCCTCCCGCAGTGCGTCGCCCGTCGCCTGGCGCGAGCGCAGGTGCTCCGAAAGACCGGGCTCCGCGGCTGCCAGACCGCCGAGGTAGACGATCCGCCGCACGCCCGCCTGTGCCGCGGCCGCGCCGAAGTTGCGGGCTGCGGCCAGATCGCGCGCGTGGAAGTCCGCGCCCGCGCCCAGGCTGTGCACCAGGTAGTACGCCGCGTCGATGCCGGCCAGTGCCGGTCCGAGAGTCTCCGGACGCAGCACGTCGGCGCGAACGACCTCCACCGCGTCCCGCCAGCTGCGGCCACCTAGCCGGTCCGGGTCGCGCGCCAGGCAGCGCACGGCGTAGCCCGCCTCCAGGAGACGCGGCACCAGCCGTCCCCCGAGGTACCCCGTCGCACCCGTGACCAGTACGGTGGCGTACGTCGGCATCAGCCCACGATTGCTCTACATCCGGCGGGTCGCAAGAATGGAGATCGACTGCGGTGGCGCGTCGCGGATTGCGACGACGTGCGCGGGAGATGCACGCGCGGTGTGTGGCTGACTGCCCACGCACCGCCCGGTCACTGCCAGGTCACCTACCAGGACGGGTGTTCCACCAGCTCGCAGCCCCTGGAGTCGCCTGCCTCACAGGCCTTGCGGTAGTACGCCAGCGCCTGCTGCTCGTCTTTCTCCACGCCCAGGCCGCGGTAGTACATCCTGCCAACCGTCGTGCAGCTCTGCGCATAGCCGGCGTCGCAGCTCATGCGATAGTACGTAACCGCCTGCGTGTCGTCCTGCGCCACGGCGTAGCCGAACTGGTAGAACTCACCCAGCTTCATGCAGCCGATGGCATCGCCCCCATCGCATGCCCTGCGGAACAGCGGAAGCGCCGCCTCGTTGTCCTTCTGGACACCAGTGCCGAACTGGTGCATCTCGCCCAGGAACGCGCAGCCCCTGGCATCGCCGCCGTCGCACGCCCGCGTGTAGTAGGCCCGTGCCTGCTCGTAGTCTTTGGGTACGCCAGTGCCTCGCTGGTACAGTGCGCCGAGGTTCCTGCAACCCCTGGGATCGCCACCCTCGCAGCCTTTGCCGTGGTGGGCGACAGCCTGTGGGTAGTCACGCCGCATCACGAACATCACGCCCATGCTCGTGCATCCCGGTGCATGGCCGCCCGAACACGCCTTTCGGAACGCAAGCGCCGCCTGCGCCCTGTTCTCCTGCACGCCTTCGCCGCTCAGGTACCGCTCGCCGAGGGTGATGCAGCTCGGCAGGTCGTTGCTCTCGCACTGCTGCTGCAGCGTCGCTACGTCCGCATCCTGGGCCGTGACCGGCGCGGCGCCCAGCAGGACGCAGACGATCACGAGCGGTGAGCACGTGATGGAAAACCCGAAGCGAAGCATGTGATTCTCTCGTCGTTGAATGGACCGGCCGCTCCCGGGCGCGATCATAAAGGCGTTTCCCTCAGCCGTGGACGCGCGCATCAGGGAAGCGAGACCTGGATGTCGTGAAAATTCCAGCATCCGTCCGTGCAGCTGCCCTCACGCAGATCGAGCCAGGCGCGTGAACCTGCCGGGATCGGCGGGAAGAAGAGCAGGACATGCCAGGGACGTCCGGCGGGCACCTGCATCGAGCCCCAGCCGCCTGGATGATCCGGCGATGCCCAGCCGCCCTGGGCGAACGGCTGATGGATTGTGCCCGAGGCATCGCGCAGAATGAATGCCTTGGGCGCGCCGGGTGGGTGCAGCGTGCCGGAGTACTGCGACGTGCCGGGCACGTAGAACTCCAGCAGTACCTCCGTGGCAACCGGCGAGAACCGGATCTCCCTGATCGTCACGACGCTGTCGGGTGCGTCCCCGATGCGTATCTGCTCCGCGGGCACGATCCAGACGCCGACGTGATCGAGGACCGTGAGCTCCCGGGCCGGTGCCGGCTCGGTCGGCACGGGTCCGCTCTCCGGAGAGTACGGCTGAAACTCGCAGCCTGTGCGGACGGGAAGGTAGACCACGTCACCCGCCAGCGGATCGCCGAAGAGAGGCACACCTGCCCACTCGCCCACGCGGACGACCTCGTCCACCCCCAGCACGCGCGGCAGGCCATACTTTTCGTAACGACGCCCCTGGTACGCGATCGGTTCTCCGGCGGCGAACCAGGCATTGCCCGCGCCGTACCGATCAGCGGTAACAGGGTACACGCTCCCGAACGGCCGACCGTTGGCCGTGGTCGTGTCGAAGTTCTCCGTGTTGCGGCGGGCGGACACCTCCACGAGCGCTCCTGCGTCATCGATGACGCAAATGGAAACATCCCGCCAGCTCTGAGCGTGTACGGACGAGGCCGTGCACAGCACGAGCGACAGCATCATGAGAGTCCGGGTTGCCATCATCGGCAGGATCCATGTTGTTCGAGATGTGGTCGCACGAGGTTCGCGCGGGCTGAAAAATGCTCGGGAATGGCCCGCCGCGCCATACTTTTGTGGTGTATACCGGGGCATGCACGCGATCGAGGCACTGCGCCGCCAACTTGCGCGCGGCCCTGTGCGCCCCGCGGTCAGCGGACGCACCTTCATCGTCCAGTAGCACGCCGGAGCAACTCGAAATGGTCGAGAATTCCTTCTGGGAACAGCCCGACGTAGTAGAGCAGTTCGCGTCGCGGGCGCCAGATCACCGGCTGCTCCGCCTGATCGACGACTACGCCGATCCTGCCAGCACCAGGGTGCTCGATCTCGGCTGTGCAGGCGGACGGAACACGGTGCTGCTGGCCGAGCGCGGGTTCGACGTCCGGGCGCTGGATGCCTCCCGGTCGATGGTCGAGCGAACGAGGACGCGCCTCGCCGATGTCCTCGGGCCCGAGCAGGCGCGCGAACGCGTCAGGGTCGGCTCGATGGATGACCTGTCGGCCTTTTCGGACTCGTCGTTCGATCTCGTGGTCGCGCTCGGCGTGTATCATGGCGCTCAGAGCGTGGCGGAGTGGAACCGCGCACTCGCGGAGACCACGCGCGTGCTGCGCGCGGGAGGCCGGCTCCTGGTCAACCACTTCACACCGGAGGTCGACCTCACCGGTGAGGGCGTGCGTCCCGTTGAGGGCGAGCCCGGCGTGTACGAGGGATTGCCGGGGAACCGCAGTGTCCTCATGGACGCTGACGAGCTGGACCATGCGATGGCGCGATACGGCCTCCTGCCGGTCCTGCCGAGCGAAACGGTGCGGGTGCAGACAGAGCGAGGGCGGCGTGTGAGCGTGAATGCGCTGTATCGTCGGGTGTAGGCGGCATACGCGAACGACTACGCCGCCTCTTCAACTACTCCATCCGGAAAGTCCTGGATGCGTTCGAACGTGACGCAACCGATCGCTCCACCGCTCGACGGGCCCGTGTCGCTCGAAGCGCGCGACGTGGTTGCGCAGTTCGGCGACGTCCTCGCACTCGACGGTGTGAGCCTGCGGATCGAGCCCGGGCAATGCACGGCCATCGTCGGCGAGAGCGGCTCGGG